>JBEBRF010000200.1:0-3018 GCA_040394975.1 Aequorivita soesokkakensis | reverse complement strand
ATGGGCGAGAAATTTCTTTGCAAAAATATCGGGAGAAAAATGAGCGCGCGGTAGCTGATTATTCAGCAGGAAAATTTAAAACGTCTGAGGAATTAAAGGAGAAATTCAGATCAGCTAAAAACAATAGTAGATGATTTGCCGCTATGTACGGCTTATGAGAAGTCGGTTTTTAGAAAATGGGTTTGTGCACGGTTACTGTTGTTGCCATTAGTTTTTATTCTTCTTCTGGCGTATTAAATTTTGGTTTTTCTCCTTTGTAATTTGGAATTAAATAACTCTTATTTTCCGATTTGTTGAGATTAAATATTTTATCGGTTAATTCGCTAACCTCATAAAGGTAGGAATCATCTTTATTATAATCTGAAATAACCTTTTTCTCTAAAGACCACTCCTTTCGATAATAATCAGAATATGAATATTCTTCTTCGGGATTGTCGGGAGATTATCCCTTTCTGAATTTTCAATATAAAATTGTTTGTCATTCGTCTTTAGAAGTTCAATTTCTGATAAAATCCCCGAGAAGCTATCTTCAACATCCTTACTTTCCGGGTCATTTTTATAAAGGTTAGTAAAGACGATGAAATCTTTGGCAACGGTATTTTCGTTGAAATTCAAATCGGGATTGCTTTCGCCTATTCTCCTCACATAGTTTACAAAGGTTTCTTTAGTGAAGAAGAGTTTTTCTTTTCTGAATTCGTTAAAAATGATGCTATATATTGAAGCAAATCCATTTTTTACTAATTGATAATGAAGTAGCCAAAGGCTTGCTTCATCTTCCAAAAATGGGTCATAGCCATTATCATCATCAAATAATCGCTTGCCAAATTCAGTCGGAATGTCTTTGTTGTCAATAACATTAAAAGCTTTCAACCAAAAACGAATGGATGAAACCATATTTTTCCCCACTCCAAGCTGTACAACCGCATCTTCATCATTAAAATTCTTTCCTTCTTGGACATAATCATACCCCTTTTTAAGCCAAAGCTGTCGACATTGGAAGGAGTCGTGGCCTGAGAATGTATATTTTAAAATTTGTGATTGTTCTAAAATCATAATGTATTTGAAATTATTTTTTCACTTCACAAAGTAACTAAATATTGCTCCCATTGGGGTTAAATAACTGCTTTAATATAAACATTATTATCATTCCGTAACTACCGGTTGTGTACGCAATCCATACAATAAATTCGTTTCTCTTCAGGTGGTACAATTAATATTATAGGGATTTTTAATTTCCCACTTTTAAGTAAAAGAAAACAACTAAAAATTATCGGGGAGAAAAACCAAATATAAAAACACACACTTGCATTCCCTTAACAAATTCCCAAACCCCCTTCCCGCCCACTTCGTTAGGGTTGCCGAATTATTATCTGTGTGTCTTTGAATACTAGATCTTCCGCAGTCTCCATAGACTCTCCGCCCGTTTACTTCGAGATTCAATCGCGACTCCTTACATAAACGTCTATCCTAATTCAATCCCAATCAACCAACAACCTCAATCCCCAAATTCTCCACCCCTACTGCGTTCGCGCCTTTAAACAGGTAATAAGTCCCTTCCACTTTCTGGTAAGTCTTCATCCCCAAAACCGCCATTGCCATCCCATTCCCTTCGGGCAGGGCCACATGCATCTCAAAGGAAGATTCATTAAAATCCCGCTCCACATAGAAAGGGGTACTGCATTTTAATTGATATTGCAGCGTGTCAAAATCAAAATGCAAAAGTCCCAAAGTCAGCGACAAATGGGTTGCTCCCGCTGGAAAACTGACATGCTCTATATTAAAATTCGTAACCTGTAGCGTCCGTGAAGTAAAATCAAAGTTTACCGATGCCCCCAAAATATCGAGAACCCTACACTGCCGCGTAAATTCAAAATGTTGCATCAAGTGCCTTCCCAAGGGCGTCTCCAATCCGCGGGCCACCTTTCGTTCCCCCCGATTGTTCACCTTATCCAACTTCTTTAACGCCGTAAATAGCTGCATGAACCGTCCATGGAGACTACCGTCCTTCCGAACACTTAAAAAAGGGATCAGGGCAAACCGGAACCTTCCTTTCACCCTACTGCAGTGCCCAAATTCAGAAGCATTCTCCCGGGGCCGGACATTTGATTCCTTTTTGTGCGACCCCGGACTAAACCCTCCTCCGGCCTTTCTGGCCAAATCCCCAGCATCTTTGTGCGCATAATAATTGATACCATCAATAGTACCCTTCAACCGAATAATTCCTACTTGTTTTGCCATAATAGTTTGGATTTAATTCAACTAATATACTAAATAATAGTATATAACGTCAATTCAAAGAAAATATTATAGTGTATATATAGCGAGTATAAAACGTATATATAATGTATTTATAGCGTGTATATAGCGTGTTTTATCTAGTAATGATCTAAATATACTTTACCGTATCCTATTTCCCTTACATACAATACTTCCAATAAATAGACTCCATTCACAAACAAAAAGAACAAAGCAAACCCTAATCTTCATATTATATTTGTGAATTCGGGACTGGGAATTAGAGAAAGAAAGACCTCTGGCATCTAAAGGGGAAAAAAGAGAACCATCATCTTCATATTCTTAATTCGTGAATTCGTTGCCAACACGTTCAGTATTCCTCCCTTGCCCCCGAAGGGAAAAAGGAAAATCCTCATCCTCCTACTTACATTCTTGGATTTGTGGCACTCCATAATACGCCAAGAATACCCAAATCAATATTAGAGCCATTTTAAAATAATTCGTGAATTCGTGGCACTAATATCCACAAAAATCACTTAACCCGAAATACCTACACCCGTACTTACTATTTTTGACCTTGGAAAGAAGACTAAAAACAGTTGAAATTCCAGAAAGTACAAAATGAAGAAAACGGCGGACATCCTTAGAACCCACAAAATAAAACTCAGCCTCCTCTTGGTCCTGTTTGCTGTGTGGCTCTTCTGCCTTCCCTCGCAATTATTCAACGACCCCACCGCCACAGTCGCCCAAAGTAGCAGCGGCGAAATGCTGGGCGCGCGCATT
>JBEBRF010000199.1:0-3045 GCA_040394975.1 Aequorivita soesokkakensis | reverse complement strand
GTGTCCTCGGCCCAGACCCGATACTGACTGCGTCCTGTCAGCTCGTAGAGTCTGAGATTGAGTAAGCTGACACCGCATTCCCCGAAATAAAGACCGGTCAGCGGCTGCGGGCGCCCGAACGACCTTGTATCGTTCTTAAGGGCCTCGGCCGCTTTAGCGGCAGACGCTAAAAACCGGCGCTCGCCGCTCGCGTCATAGAGCTCGAGAAGAAAGAGGGCTACACCACTGCTCCCGACATAGACGTCCCGCGCCTTGGCGCCAAAGCTACTCGAGTGCTGCGTCACCCATAGCCCATCTTCCTCGGCATCCTGTTCGCGCACCAGCGCCTCACCGATCTCGATGGCGCACTGTAGGAACGCACAGGCGGGGCCGCCACGGCTCAAATCCGAGCCGATCGCTCCTGTGGTGTGTTCCCGGCTGAGGCGTCGCCCGATCTCCACCAGAGTCGGCCGCCGCTCTCGGTGCGGGTGCATCGCATTCAGCACCAAATCTGTAAGCTCGGGACAACGCTGAACTGCGTCTCGATAAACCAGTTCGATGCGTTCTTCGGGAAACAAGCTCAGGTCGCGCATGGTGATCATGCTCAGCAAGGTCGATCCGTAGGCATAGATATCATCCTGAAAGCCGAGCTTCTGGCCGGTGAGTTGCTCCGGTGAGGAGTAGCCGCGCGTTCCGAAACCGGGATACAGTCCGCTCTCCGGTGCCTGGGCAAGTTCGAAGTCGATGAGATGGAGTTCGCCCGTCCTGTCGACAATGATGTTCGATGGCTTCAGGTCGCCAAAGAGGAGCCCTCGGCAATGGACCTCGCGGAGGCAGTTCCACAACGAGCTCGCCCATTTCCAAAGTTGATCGACGGAGAGGCTGCGGCCACTGTTCGCCAGTTCGCCCAGAAGCGACGCCAAGTTGGTGCCTTCTACAAAACAGTAGACCAGGAACGACTTGTCTGCCGCGTGCCAGAAATCGACGAATGTTGGGACCCGGGGGCATGACTTCAACGCACGCAGCGCGCACGCCTCGTTCTCGAGCCGTCCACGCCCATCGAGCCCGTTTGCGTCGAGTGCAACGCCCGCGTGAGCTTCCTTGATCACGACCGCACCCAGTTTGGGGTTCCCGATGTCGAGGCCGAGACACTGCAGTCCCTTACGGTTCTCGGCCAGCGTTTCCAGGCGGAGATAGCGGTCCCGCAAGACCGTTTCGTAAGTCCGCTGCCAGACCGGCACGCCGGCTTCGGCAAAAGCATCGGATCGCGAGTTGTTGCTGCTCCGATCGTCCAGCCTGAGCTGCCCATCCGGATCCTTGCGCGCGTGAACGATCCGTCCGATGTCCTGCTGAAGTTCGAACCGTGCAAAAGCGCCGTAGCGATAATGCACAATGCTTTGCGGACCGAGGGCAGGTTCGTAGGGAATATGTGGCCCGGAGAGATCGCTTGTCAATTGCTCGAGGTGCAGCCCCAAGCGGACAGCCTCTTCGGAGTCCGGCGGATAGATCGTCAGGAATTTGCCGACTTGTGTCAGCCCGCCCCGCCCATTCAGTAGGTTTTGCAGATCAAATTGCGTCGCGGCGAATTTGAAACTGATGTTGCCCTCGAGGAGAACCGGCGCGGCCCGCTGCAACACCTCCTCGGCAGTCTGTGGCACGGCGCTTAGATGTAACTTAAGGCCTTGCTCCGGAAAGGGTGTCACTCGTGAGCGGACTGAGATCCATTGGCAACTGGGGCCGCTGTGAGAAAAGACTAGCCATCGCTCGGGATCGACCAGATCCACAACGGCTTCAAAGAATCCACGACTGCCTGGTTGATGCGTCATGGCGATACCGCGAATCTAACGCGAAATGATCGGTCGAAGGCAATTTATTTAGGTCGAGACGTGGTCTTGAATCTCTAAAGGGGACCGATAACTGTTAATTCTAAAGCTTGTCAGCGGCCGGCTGCAATCTTTTTCCAACCTTTTGGGGACCTCTTCGCAGCCCCTCTTGCCAGCAGCAGCGAGGACAACGCGAGCTCCGAGACGTTTCGGCAGATTGATACTTAACGCTGGGTAGCGCCGGCCGAGCGCCGGGTGTGATTCACCTCGCGATGGGAGCATGGACATGCCGCAGTTGTTGCGATCGAGGCTCGAGCCTAAAACGCCGGCTGGGTCGCGGCCGAGAAGCGTTGCTGCTCCGCCCGCAAAGTGCTTTCACGGAGGATGGTGTTGAGAAACAGCCGGCGAGGCAGCGGCCGCGCATGTCTTCCCATTCATCTTCGGGATTGACGAGCAATCGCTGGAAGAAGCTGTGTTCGACCGACTTCGCTCCCAGGCCGCGGGTGATGCTGTCGCCGATACCGAGCAACAGCACGGGCCGCTCGGTCCACGGCACGGCAAATGCATCCGGGGGCACCGGAGGTCCGGACGGACCGGCGCCTACCGGACGCTTGAGACAGAGCTCGATATAGGCCGGGATACCGAAGCAGAGCAGGGCACCGATAACGAGCAAACCGCGGCGAAACCAGATGCGACGAGACGTTGGCATGAGTGCGCGACGGGGTGTGTTTGCTTTGAATACTGTCCCAATATACCGCACTCTCGAATCTTTAACCTTGTTGAGTTGTTAGACAGCATGACGATCTTCATCGGCTGCGCCGGGTGGAGCTTGCGCAAGGAGTTCGCGGCCGCGTTTCCCGGCGATGGTTCGCATCTGGAGCGATACGCCGGCCGGTTCAATGGCGTCGAAATCAACTCTTCGTTCTATCGCCCGCATCGGCAGAGCACTTACCAGCGCTGGGCGGCATCGACCCCGCCGGGATTCGGCTTTGCGGTCAAGCTGCCCAAGTCGATCACGCACACCCAGCGGTTGGTCGACGTGCAGCCGCTGGTCGAACAGTTTGCCTCTGAAATCAGCGGCCTGGGAGAGAAGCTGAGCGTGGTGCTCGTCCAATTGCCGCCGAGTTTGAACTTTCGCGAAGCGATCGCGGAAGCCTTTTTCAGTAACCTTCAAGCAACGATTCCATGCCCGGTCGCGTGTGAGCCGCGGCATCGGAGTTGGTTTGAGCCGACGGCCGAACAG
>JBEBRF010000198.1:0-3055 GCA_040394975.1 Aequorivita soesokkakensis | reverse complement strand
TTTCTCTAAAACTGCGGTGCAAATATTAAATGCATTTTTGAATTACACAAATAAAATTTCAATTTATTTTATTGAAAATCAAATAGTTATATTAAAAATAGAATAGAGAATCCCTGTTCGGTTTTTCACGAACTTTGGAATAATTTGCAACTTGCTGTCTATCATTTGCTTATTACTCAACTGCTATTTTGGCTTAATTGCTTTTCAAATACATTCAATTTTTAAAAAAATCCATAAAAAAAGGCGCCTGATGGTTCGAGCGCCTATAAATATCTTTTTAAATGTGTTTAAATCACTTCAAAAAATCAGTATATAACGCTCCGAACCGTAAAAATGGATCAACCATTTTGCGATATTCCGACCAAAAAATCAGTCCTTGGGATGCACTATATTTATTTGTGATTTTCATTGTGGTGCAAATATGCATTTATTTTTGGTAAATTTCCAAATGTTTAGCGAACGGATTTTATAAATACAGCCCAAGTTTTATCTTCCAATACGGCATTTTCTCTTCAAAATATTCGAAATAGGGTTTTAGGGCCTCGGGATTTTCTAAGGATTTTTGCACGTTTTTTATTTGCTGAATTTCTTCGGAAGAAATAAATTCTGAAAAATCGAATTCTGTTCCCAATTGATGCATTTTTATGAAATGCCCATAAATTGAATCTTCCGAAAGCCCTCGTTTTACAGCAATTTCCGAAGGCGAAATATTTTGTTCTTTGAACATTCTATAACTGCGTTCGTGCGTTGGCAAATCATTTTCCAAATTGTCCAAATGCCGATTGATTATTTTCAGAAAATCATCGGCATATTTTTCAAGTTTCGCTTGGCCAACCCCGGAAACCTCAGCAAATTCCTCATGGGTTCTCGGTTTTTTGAATTCCATATCTTCCAAAGTTGCATCGCTGAAAACCACAAATGCAGGTTTGTTCAGTTCCTGCGCAAGTTTTAAGCGCAGTTCCCGAAGTTTATCAAAAAGTTCGGCACGTTTTCGCTGTACTTTTTCTACCGTTACTTTTTCCTTTTCTTGAAGCAAGGTTGCCAATCGCACTTTTTTCCCTTCAAATAAAACCTTTTTGGCGTAAGGGGTTAGCAACAACCGACCGTTTTCGTGAAAATAGATTTGCAAAATCCCTTGGTTCAAAAGTTGGATTACATATTGCTGCAAATCGCGCCACGGGATATCCTTTGCCGCGCCGAAGGTTTTTATTTTTTGATAGCCTTTGTCATAAACCTGTGCATTTTGCGATCCGCGAAGCACGTCCAAAACCATTCCCATTGCTTCCTGTTCCTGTAATCGGGAAACGGCGGAACAGACTTTTTGGGCGATGAGCGTACCGTCAAAATATTTGGGTGGGGTTTTGCAGATGTCGCAATTGCCGCAATCTTCCGTAATGTGTTCGCCAAAATAGCCGAGCAATGCCTTTCTTCTGCAACTCAATGCTTCGGCAAATTGCTGCATTCTTTCAAGTTTTGCCAATTGATATTCTTTATTTTCTGCATCCTCGGCGAATTTCCGAAGCATAATTACATCGGCAAAACTGTAGAAAAGTATGGTATGCGCTGGCATTCCATCGCGGCCACTTCGGCCAATTTCCTGATAATAGCCATCAATATTTTTTGGCATATTATAATGGATCACCCAGCGCACATTGCTTTTGTCGATCCCCATTCCAAAAGCAATCGTGGCAACGATTATTGGTGAAACATCGTTGATGAAATTTTCTTGAATTTTAGTTCTTTCTTCGGCAGTCAACCCGGCGTGATAGGCTTCGGCTTTATAACCTTTGGCGTTAAGGGTTGCCGCAACTTTTTCGGTGCTTTTTCTGCTGAGGCAATAAACAATGCCACTTTCGCCGGAATGTATTTTCAGAAAATCGAGAATCTGTTTGTTCCGGTTTTGTCCCGGCCGAACATCTAAGTATAAATTCGGCCTGTCAAAGGAAGCGATAAATGTTGTGGCTTTAGGAATTGAAAGTTGGGTTGCAATATCTTCCCGCGTAGCGCGATCGGCCGTTGCAGTTAAAGCAATCAACGGCACATTTGGAAACTGTTCCTTCAAACTTTTAAGTTGCGTATAGGCTGGCCGAAAATCGTGGCCCCAACTGGAAATGCAGTGCGCCTCGTCCACTGCGAACAGGCTGATTTTTATTGAATTCAAAATATAATTCAATTGCGGAAGGCTTTCAGGCGCCACATAAACCAACTTGAAATCGCCGTTTTGTAAACTTTTTAAAACCTGTTGTTGCTCGTCATAAGGTTGGGAACTGTTGAAATATGTGGCCGAAATTCCGTTTGCTCTTAACGCGTCCACTTGATCTTTCATCAATGCAATCAACGGAGAAATCACTATTGCGGTTCCTTCCATGGCCAATGCTGGCAATTGAAAACACAATGATTTTCCGCCGCCCGTGGGCATAATGGCGATGGTATCCTTTTGGTCTAAAATATTGTTTATGATTTCTTCCTGGTTTGGTAGAAATTTCTCATAGCCGAAATGCGTTTTGAGCAAATCGAGAATTGATTGTTGGGTAGTTGTTTCCATTTCCGTAAAAATAATGATTAAAAAATAAGCCCCCGCCAATTGGCGAGGGCTTTAAAGCTGGTCGTTTATTTGCTCCCCAACATGACCAGCTCGTTACAAACTACCTCAGTGATATATCTCTTAACTCCTTCTTTGTCATCATACGATCTTGAAGTTAATTTTCCTTCTATTGCAACTTCTTTTCCTTTTGTCACATAATTCTCGATGATTTCAGCGGTTTTTCCCCAGGCAACAATATTGTGCCATTGGGTGTCCGTAACCCTTTCACCTTTTTGGTTTTTGTAGGTTTCGTTTGTGGCGATACTAAATTTCGCAAGTTTTTTTCCACCATCGAAATTTGTGATTTCAGGATCTTTTCCTAAGTTTCCAATCAACTGTACTTTGTTTCTAAGTGTGCTCATAATTTCTAATATTTAATGTTAAACAATTGATACTATCGAACTTCCTTTTATTCGACAGGACAAACTTAGTGCAGCCTCCAAATGTTAATCGGTTATTACGCATTTACTT
>JBEBRF010000197.1:0-3076 GCA_040394975.1 Aequorivita soesokkakensis | reverse complement strand
GTGCAGGCAGCTTGGAGAAGTATTATTGTGTCCTCAGGCAGCGCCTTGAATGAAATTGGCCATGCTAAAATTAAAAATGCGGGCAATACAATGGCTGACATACAAGCGGCAGTCCAAGTTGATTATGACTCTTACCTGAATATTCATGATGTCAGTTTTACTACCAATGCAGGATATGCCATAGGAATGCTTTACACAGGAGGGATGCCTTGGCCAGTCCTTGCCTATAATAATCTAACTGTGGACAATGGAAAGGTGTTTTGTAAGGGAGTAAATGGGACTGAACTATCAGACCCAAACGATCCTGATTCTTAATAAGAAAAGATTAAAAGATGGCCACCACGGCTTCACCCAAAAGCTGTTGTGGCCATCTTTCTCTTTAAAATCCCATTAAAACAATAGTCATGAAAAAAATGTTATATCTACTCTTCGGTATCGCCATAATGTCGGCTTGCTCGGGTAAAGGTGAAAATGAACAAAAATCCAACGCCATTAGCCAATGCCTGGCAGATAAAGAATATCAATATGAAGCACTGTTGACCAAAGCCGATATCGCAAAATATGTAACCATTGATGAAGCCTCCTTTAAGAAGGAAATATCGCCCACTAAAGGAAAATATGGCAGCTGTACTTATAGCTGGGAAAGCGGCCGCCCCAAAATAGAAAAGGCGATAGCGGGCCGCGATGTGAAACTTTCCGATCCAAACCAAGTAACGATAAAATTGCTGGATTTCTATACGGATGAAGATCTTGAAAGGAATCAACAGGAGTCCGCCATCGATTTGTTCGATATGGGCTATAAAAAATTAAGCCAAGAAGAATACAACAAAATACTGGCAAACATCGAGAAAAGACTAGGCGATAAACCAAAGGATCTCGCCCGTGCCAAAAAAATGATGGAAAGCCGTATGGATTTCACCTATAAACCCATTGAAAATCTGGGCGATCGGGCGTACTGGAAATGGAATGATTACGGCATAGAACTGATTGTTCTTACTGGAAATGCAAGGTTCACAATCCTGAGCAAAACCACTGGAAAACCGGAAACGTCCCTTGAACACGCAGTGGATTTTGCCAAAGAAGTATTGGCAAAATGCGAAGGGTAAAAATGGATTTTTTACTGCTAATTGATTTTCTATAACGGAATTATGAAAAATAATGACACAATATGAAGCGCAGGCAAAAGGAGTAAATGCAAGTTTTTGGGAGAATTGAAGGAAAAATCGTCAATTCCCCAAAAAAACCGCTAATTTTAACATCTATTCGATTTTAAAATTAGTTATGATGAAAATTTTGCTCGCAGACGACCATTTTTTGGTATTGGATGGATTAGAAGTGCTATTGTCCACTTTTGAATTCGTGGAAAAAACACAGAGCGTATTGAATTTTGTACAACTGAAAGATATTCTGAATGAAGAAAATTTTGATGTGTTGCTGCTCGATATCCATTTTGGAAAACACGATGGACGGGAAATAATTGGTGAAATTAAACAGATTGCACCCACTATGAAAATCATTGCCTTGACCAGTCATTCAGATTCCACTACCATAAAGACATCCGTAAATGCAGGATTCGACGGCTATCTGTTAAAAATTGATGGGAGAGATGAAATTGAAAAGGCCCTGAAAGCCGTTACCAATAACGAAAAATATTTCAGCCCTAAAACACAGCAAGTTTTTTTCGAACTGAACTCCTCAAAAAATAATGTAGAATTAACCGAAAGGGAAAAAGAGGTCTTGCAGTTAATTGTGCAGGAAAAAACAACCAAGGAAATCGCCGACCAACTCTGTCTCTCAGAAAAAACCATTGAAACACATAGAGCGGCAATTATGCAAAAACTTGAAGTCAAAAATATTGCTGGAATGGTCAAAAAAGCAATTATGCAGGGACTGGTAAACGTCTAATAATTAATCTTATGAAAAATTTTCTAACTTTATTTCTTTTATTTGGTCATACATTTATTTATGCCCAAATAAAATATAATGCCAAGCCGAAAGTGGATCGGGAAGTACAGATTCTATTAGATGAGGGTAAAAAATGTTTGGAAATTCCAGGAAAAGAATGTGAACATTTCTTTCTTGAAGCAATTACGTACGGAAAAGACCATAAAGTTGCTTACTTAGATTATCTTTATTTTCAATTAGGTTACTATTTTGACGCCCGCTCTCAATACGACTCTTCCCTATATTACACCAAAAAGGCTTATGAATTAACTGATAAAAACGATGCCAATTCAGCATATCCATTAATATTAAATTCCTTGGGCGCTAATTATTATAGAATAGGAGATTATGAAAATGCTATAAAGTTTATTCTGCTTACCATTAAGGTAGAAGAAACTCAGGACAACCCTTTGTCTTTGACATATGCTTATAATAATTTGGGAACTATAATGGGAACAAACGAAAATTACGATGAGGCCATTAAATACTATAAAAAAGGATATCGTATTCTAGAAAAGATAAAGGATACAACGATTATTGCAAACTTAGCTGCAAATATAGCTATTTATAAAAATAAGGTTGGTGATTCTTTAGACTCTAGAAATTGGGCATTAAAAGCGATTGATTTAGCTGAGAAATATAATACACCCAGTGCTTATTGTTACGGTAATTATATTATGGGAACAACGGAACCGGATTTAAACCAATCTCTGGTATATATTAAAAAAGCCGTAGATAAAGCTCGAGAATTTCAATATAAAGATATCTTGGCTGATGCACTAGATATTTATGGCACTGTGTTGTCTGATAAGGGAAGGCATAAAGAAGCAAAAGAAAGCATTGAAGAAGCAATTAAAATACATTATGATGTTAAATATAATATTGGACTTTTAAGCGCATATAACAATGCAGGATACATATACTATAACGCAAAAGATTATAAAATTTCTGCAGAATATTACAAAAAATCTAAAGAACTGTACAGTAGCACACTTTCGGATGAAAATAAAAAAAGAATTAACGACATTAACATTAAATACGAAACCGAAAAGAAAGAAAAACGAATAGCCGAACAGAAACTAAAAATCCAAAAACAACAATCCAATTTACTATACGCTATTTTGGCTGGGGC
>JBEBRF010000196.1:0-3086 GCA_040394975.1 Aequorivita soesokkakensis | reverse complement strand
AATTTAAAAAAAGCAAAAAACTAAGTCATTTGCCTTTTCAAAATATTAAATTTTAATAATATCTAAGTTTTCCTGTCATACTATTTTATGTTGCTGAGTCTTCTCTACAATGACCGCTAACGTTTCGCGGCTTTGCGAAGGCGGGGATTATTAGCACTAAACTTCATTAGATGCACAAAGCTTGAATTTAGCACTTCACTGTCATAGAAGCACGAAACCCCCGCTTTTGCAAAACCGCTGTTAGTGGCAGTTTTTATTAATACATCTTACTTTCTCCATCATTTGGAATAAAAATTTTGTCAGAAAGTCCCATTTTGGAAACTTCGTTTTTTAATTGTTGTCGTGTTGTCGGACAATGATTTACAGCTTCTAAATGATTAGCAATTACTAGGTTGGGTGCATTTTTTACAAATTTCAAAATGTCGTCCATTCTCATTAATAATGGCTGAAAAACATCTAATTGTGCAGTTCCGCAAGCCACGACTGAAATTTCAGGTTTTAATTGTGTTAATGTTTTATGTACATCTTCGGTATATATGGTGTCAGCACTTAAATAAATAGACTTTTCATTTGGTATTTCAATATAAAAACCCATTACATTACCCATTGGTTTGGCTACAAAACCATAACCGTGAACCGCGGGAATTCCTTGAATTTTGCCACCTAAAAAGTCTGTTGGCTTCCAATAATCAACTGTTTGCGATACATTTAAACCTCTTTTTTTTAAAATTGACTCATCTTTTACACTACATATAATTGGAATTTGTTTGGTACGGAGAAAATCTTCACCAACTTTGTCTAAATGGTCGGGATGTAAATGTGTAATTAAGCAATGGGTTGTTTTTTCAACAATATTCATTGCATTATTAGGCAAGTCTACAATTGGATTACGCTTTGGTTTAAAGCGAAATAACGTAAATGGAGGTGCTGCTGTTCCTTTTTGTCCAAGCATTGGGTCAACTAAAATCACTTTGTCGCTTGTTTCTATTACCAAAGTGGCATTGCGTAAATGATGTACTTTCATTGTTTTAAATTTTTAAATTAATTGAAAGCACAAAGGTCTTTACTTAAAGACAGGTTTCTATTGATTCAAATCAAGAAATACGCTTTCTAATTCTACTTAAAGTTTCTGGTGTAATTCCCAAATAAGAGGCGATATAGTATTGAGGAATTTTTTGCAACCAATTTGGTCTAAATTGTATCAATTCATTATAGTTTTCTTCTGCTGTATTCATAAATTGTCGCATCAACTCTTTTTCCTTTCTTTCAATGATGCGTTGAAAAATCTCATCTACAAACAATTTTCCACACATATATTTAGAAAGAAATTCTTGAAAACTACTTTTTGAAATAACTCTTACTTTAATATCCGTGATACATTCTTGATATTTATTTGTTGGCTTTTCCGATACAAAAGAATATAAATCGGTAATAAACTCACTGTCTAAATAGAAATTAATATTTTTTTCTTTACTTTCATTTGAATAAAATTCTCGGACAACACCTTCGTCTAAAAATCGAAGTTCATTTTCTACCTTTCCGTTTTTCAATAAAATATGTCCTTTCGAATAATGTTTTGAAGCAAAAGAATTAATAAATTCTTCCAGACCTTCTTTATGGAAAGGAAATTCATTGCTAAAAAATAGAGATAATTTATCTTTTTCTGTCATTATTCAATTAGGATTATTGTTTTCATACGGTTCGGCAAAATTGCCACTAACGTCCCGCAGCTTGGCGAAGGAGCGGATTAGAAAGAAGGAACTTACAACTTTGCACCAACCTGAGCAAAACCATTTTTTCTTTTGCTAAAAGACAAAAGTCAGCAAAAGAAAAATGGTTTTTGCGGATTAAATGTATAAAAGTTCAATCTTGCAATAAACCCGCTCTTTTGCCAAATTGCTTGTTGTGCGATCGCTCTTATTTTTCCATCCATTCTCTAAATAATGTCGTTTGGCTTTGGCTTGTTTTTACATAATTGTTATATCCTTTTAGTTTTATTGAAAGAGAATTTTTATTGTATCGTTCTATTTTTTCAATATATTTTTTCTGGATAAGTTCACCACGATTTATTCTAAAAAAATCGGCTGGATTGAGTTGTTTTTCTATTGCTGTCAAAATCGTTTCGGAAAGTAAATGCTTATTGCCCTTTTCATCATATGCAAAAATCACCCCTTCATTCGCTTCAAAGAGAAGAACGTCTTTCGTTTCTAAGAAATAAATACTTTTATTTTTGTGAATGGTAAAACGCTCTTTATATTCATTTTTCTGAAAATTTTGTTTGATGAGTTTTGTAAGTGCCTGAATTTGATGATTTGCATCTGAAGACGTGTTTTTGTACCACAGAAATTTATTCCAAGCTTTCTGAAAACGTTCTTTAGAAAAGGGCTTTAGCAGATAATCAATGCCGTTTCCTTCAAAAGCATCCATCCAGTATTGGTCATAAGCCGTCGTAAAAATAATAGGACAGTTAACGGAAATCTGACTATAAACTTCAAAAGCATTACCGTCCAGCAATTCAATATCTGAAAAAATAAGGTCGGGTTGATGCTGTTTCAAAAATTCAACAGCGGATTGTACCGTTTCTAATTTCGCTATGATTTCAGTTTGTGAATCCAATTCTTCAATAAAACGTTTCAGTTTTTTCCTTGCCGGAATTTCGTCTTCTATGATAAGTATTTTTGTCATATGTTTTGAGTATGGATGATGGGAACTTCAACCGAAAAATAATTTTTCGTTTGATGAATTTGTATTGGTTTTTCAGAAAGTAAACTGTACTGTTCTTTCAGGTTCTTTAATCCTCTTCCTGATACAGTTTTACTGTTTCGCTTCAGATTTGTATTGTTGGAAACAGCGATGTTTTCATCGATTTTTATTTGGATACAAACCGGATTCCCTTTTGTTCCAAGATTATGTTGAACAGCATTTTCAACGAGCAATTGTAAGGTCAAAGGTACCATAAAATCTTTTATGATGCTTTTGCACTCGATTTGCAGTTGATAAGCGTCATTGTATTTATGCTGAATGAGCTTAAAGTATTGCTGGACAAAATCAATTTCGTCTTCAATGCGGACTAATTCTTTATCGGT
>JBEBRF010000195.1:0-3113 GCA_040394975.1 Aequorivita soesokkakensis | reverse complement strand
ATGATAGTGATTGATTGGAAGTTATATATCTCTCCCAATCAGAGTATTTGTCATACACTCCAACAGTATTCAGAAGTTCGTCGATTTCAGACTCAATCGACACAGGATCGTTTCTGAAACGCATTAGTAAACAACATAGCTGCACGGTAGTAATGAGACAATGTTCTCTCGTTTGCGAATAAGGTAGCATCTGAGAGGGAAATGAAGACCCTGTCCGTTCAATTAGCGGCAAATCACGGTAAGTATTTACAATAAGAAGCCCTTTCGGCATAACGCCGGTCGAAGCATAATAGCTGGAAACCCACTTCTCAAGCTGTGCAGCATTTTTCTCAGCAGCAGATTTTGATTGCCCTTTTATCTCCACGATTACTGGACGCTTCTTCCATTCCATTGTAATATCATCTCTTCCTGGTTCCGATTGAAGAATCACGAAACCTAGTTCCTTCATCACGTCTCTAACGATATTTTCCAATACTATCCCAGTGCCCGTCCAGAGTTGTTTGAGGGGTAAATATTCAGCCAAAGTACTTTTAGTTACCTCTCTTTTCTGCTCTAGTTCTGCAATATCACTTTCTATTTGGGTAAGCAGATCTCTTTGCATTTTTTCACCAGGCAAATAATACTCATCTACCCATGTAGGCAGAGTCGTGATCTCTTCATTACTGCGAATCCGTCGACATAGCATATATAGGTCTTCTAAAAATGATTTATCCTCAACACGCCAGCCTTCTCTAAATGCTGGAAAGAATAAAAAATCTCGAGTATAGAAGCCAACAGATACATTTTTCGATTTAGCACTACCAACGGCAATACCAGGATGATTTTTAAACCCTACTCGATACTCCAAATTGTCGATGTTCTTTTTCAACAGTTCTGCGCAAAGACTGCCAGAGTTAATCTCAATTTTTCTCCCGGTTAAAGGCTCTTCACTAGCATTAATACCTAGTACCTCTGGGATAGTTGAATCATTTCTGCTATTAAAAGTAGAAAACAAGCTATACCCCGAACAAATGAATATGACAGGAATATCCTTTTCCCTGATATAATTCATTAAATCAGTGGTTCGATTTTTCAGGGCAAACAGAGACTTTTCACCCACTTCATTGGCCATTGCTACCGAATCGACCACAATCAGATCGTATTCATGAAGGTTCTGGTCAGAAAGAAACCGAATTGGGTCTGCTAGGCCTTTTGAAAACAATTCACCTATTTGGGCAACGTGCATGTTTTAAAATTTCTGTTTTGGGATTGAAAGTTACGAAGAATACCATCTACTCACCCAGGAAATCCAATGCCTGTTGATTTAACCGTTCTTCCCATATTCTCCCTGATCCTTTCCAGCAAAATGTTAATAGGCTGATCATTCAAATCCCCCGCAACGAGCTATCCGCGGAGAGCTTTGGCGAGTACGGCCTGGGAAAGGTTGTTAGAGCATCCCTTTTCTTTTGGACAATTTCACTTAAAATCTAAATTTCCAATGGCTTTTTCTCAAAGGGCAATCGCCCACCCCCATTCAAAGAAAAAATGACAGGGCCTACCCCTTGGCCGCAAGCCCATCCGGCGGTTTACGGCGTATCGGGCTGTGCGCTTGAGCTGAATAGCCGGATGACGAAGTGAAGGCTTGCAGCCGTCATTTTTTGCTTTGTAACTTTCGTTTGCCCTAGCTGCGGGTATCTCGAACCGATCATTATACTATTCTTAGAATCCTTTCCCCTGTCTCAAGGCTCCCGACTTCGGAGAGGAGCCACCGATTAAACCCCCTTTGTACGACAAAGGTACATCTTGCCAAAACCGCTGAAGTCAGTTACGGTTTCAGATTACAAATAAGCTCGAAAGCCTACTTTACTCAAACCAAAAATTAGACTTCCTTCAGGATCACCCACGTGTCGAACGCTGCTCTCTATACTGACATCATCCTTTTCTCTTCCTATTTCCCCTTGTCTAAAATTCAAACAGGAAGCCCGATTCCGAAATTCATGTTCTATTTTTAGAAGGAGTTGGTTTGAAATCGCGGAACCTTTTAGAGCAGATTGGGCATGGAGGAGAATGGAAGAAAGGTATTCCCTATCAGTAGGGTGATGGAGCTATACGAAGAAGAGGGAGTTTATCTCACGACAGAACAAGCTGAGAAAATTCTGCTATTCTCCCAAAAATTGGTTAATATAGTAGCTACGCATTACAAGACAGCCGCTTATACTGTCGATTCACCAATCAACTCCGAGGAAGTCTTATGAAAACAGCCGATCTATACGTGAGGGTTAGTACAGATGAGCAGGCCGATAAAGGTTATTCCCAACGCGGACAGGAAGAAATGCTCCGGAAATATTGTGAGATCAACCTGATCTCTGTTCGAAAGGTTATTTACGAAGACCATTCCGCCAAAACCTTCGAGCGGCCTGCCTGGACAAAGCTACTTGCTGACCTCCGGAAAACGAAAGGTAAAGTCGATCTGGTACTCTTTACCAAATGGGACCGTTTCAGTCGAAATGCGGGGGATGCCTACCAGATGATCAGCATCTTGCGGAAACTCGGAGTAGAGCCGCAGGCCATCGAGCAGCCGCTGGATCTCTCCATCCCGGAAAACAAAATGATGCTTGCTTTTTATTTGGCGGCTCCTGAAGTTGAAAACGACAGACGTGCGCTCAATACCATGCATGGCATGAGACGCGCCCAAAAGGAAGGGCGGTATATGGGGGTAGCGCCGGTGGGTTATGTCAATCGCATTACTGAATCAGGAAGAAAATTTATCGCTATACACCAATCGCAGGCCCGACTTCTTAAACAGGCATTTGAAGAAGTGGCGACAGGGATTTATAGGGTGGAAGATGTCAGGAAGAGGGCCGTCCGAAAAGGGCTGAAATGTGCAAAAACCACTTTCTGGCGTGCGCTGGAAAACCCGCTATATTTCGGCAAGATAGAAGTGAAAGGGTATCGGGATGAGAAAACCATGTTGGTTGATGGTCAGCATGAAGCCCTGATATCCGAAAAGCTATTTTACGATATACAGGATGCGATTGATGGAAAGCGCAAACGGCAACGGCCTAATGTAAAGGAACTCTCTAATGCAGCATTTGAACTAAGGGGATTTTTGGAATGCCCCAAATGTGGAAAAA
>JBEBRF010000194.1:0-3129 GCA_040394975.1 Aequorivita soesokkakensis | reverse complement strand
CGGTAACCAATGCGGTTAAATTGGCCATGGAACCACCACTCGTAAAAATTCCGCCACCCTTTTTCTGTGGAAAACCGAACATTTTTAAAAGCCAATTCATAGTAACTATTTCCATTTCTGCAGCAGATGGCGAAGCTGCCCAACCTCCGGAAAATATATTGAACCCAGAAGCCAAACTATCGGCCATCGCGCTGATATAGTTGCTCGGCCCTGGCACGAAGGAATACGATTTTGGATGCGAAACAATGTTGCTCTTGGTCATCACTTCTTCCAAAACAAAATTCAGCACCTTTCTTGGGTCGCTTGGTTTTTCGGGTGCTTCTTCCAGAAACAAATCCTCCATTTCTTCACGGGATCCCGAAACCACGGGCAGCTTTTCGTTCTGGGTTGCAAAGTGTTCCACAATGGCATCAACCACCTCATAACCATAAGTTTTCATTTCCTCTTTACTCAATTCCAGCGTAGCTTTATTCTGAATTTTCACGTGTTTGTTTTTTGAATTTTTTGAAAGTGCAAAATTACGGTTTTAACAAAGGAATTTCGGTCTTTAAACCAATAAAAAATGCCTTGACTTTTCGTCAAGGCATTTTAAAATTTTGGGTTTTCAGTGATTATTCAACAATCATTTTCTTTGTAACAGTTTGCGCATCATTGCTGAAATTCACAAAATACAATCCTGAAGAAAGATTTATATTTAAAGTGTTTTGCCCTTCGGAAATAGTTTCGGAAACAATCAAATTGCCCTGTACACCATAAATTTCAACTGTTGAAAACGAAAAGATATTGTTGAAATTGATTTCATTTTTTACAGGATTTGGATAAAAACTGAAGTTTTCAAAAGCATTATCCGCAATACCCAAAACGCCACATTCAAATGGATCAAAAACAACTTCTCCCAAAGCTGGATCATCTACTATGTGAAAAATAACATCTTCAACTTGTTGCTCAGTGCTTTGTTGATTTTCAATCCAGCAATTGTGTTTTGCTGAAATTGTGTTTGCCGTATTGTTATAAAGCGCATACACTTGGCCGCCATTTTCGTTTTCGGCGAAAACCTTGAAGTGTTATTCCCCAAAGATTTCTTCGAATTTCATTGCCCGAAACAATCACATCTTCACTCGCAGTTGAACTATTAAGGTTGATACCGCTTCCGCCAAGATTTGGATCGCCCTGAATATTGTTGTCTTCAATAATGTTGTTTGTAATTTCCGCAGAATCATTTATTCCGAGAATTGTAATTCCATAACGATTGCCTCGAATGATGTTGTTATCGATCACCACGTTTACATTACCGCCCACAAAGTTGGCAATGGCAATACCGCCGGCTTGTTCCAAAGCAGGGTCGCCGATGATAGTATTTTGAATAATTTCCAAAGGCTCATTGGCCAAGGTTGTACCCAAATTTATTTGCGGACGGTTGCTGTTGGCTTGGTTGTTCCCTTCAATCATATTATTGAAAATATATGCCGAAACAGCCGAATTTGCTGCGGAACCAATAGCTGGATTTTCATTGAAAGAAATGGTGTTATTTGTAATCTGTGGCATTCCTCGCGAAAGTTGAATAACTGCACTCGTGGTTGCACCCGAAACATTGTTTGTAAGCGTACAATTATCTATCGAAAATGTCTCGGTCAGAACGCGAAGTCCGCCGCCATATTCAATAGTGGCATTACTGATATTTATAGTTGAAAATTCCTCAAAACGGAAACCGTCATATGGGGCATTTTCATCCAAAGCTGTAATGGTTACCGCGTTTGAATTTACCGTAAATGTTCCAAAAACTGTTACCAGCTTCGCATCATCAATTAAAAGCGTCAAATCCGAATCTATTATTACAGTATCATTTTCTGAAATAGTGAGATTTCCCAAAAGGGTATAATCATTTCCCGAAATAGTGATGGTTGTTGGGCTGGCTGCCGCAATATCGGCCAGCGTCCAGGTTACGCCAGTATTTGGGGTGGTGTAATCCTGCGCAATTGCAATTGTGAAAGTTAAAAGAACCAATAAGGTACTGAGGATAATTTTTTTCATGGGTTTGTTTTTTTTGAAGCCGTAAAAATAGGGATATGTGTTTAAGCAAAAAAGATATTTGTACGCTTTAGCATTTTGAAAAAAACTAACTTTGGAAAATGGTTCTATACATCCTGATAATCTTCTTTATCATCAGCCCCTTTTTTCCGGCTACCGGAAATCCGCATTGGTTTTTTAGAACTGCGGATTTTGTGAGGCTTCAATCATTGTTGATTCAATGTATTTTATTGGGTTTATTTATCTATTTCGAAGAAAATTTTACTGTGCTTAGTTGGATATTGCTTGTGGCGCTGATTGCAACCATGTTTTATCAACTTTATAAAGTATTTCCCTACAGTTCCCTTTTCCCTAGAAGAAGATCGCACGCCACGAGTGATGGTCAAGTTTCAATTTTAGCAGGAAATGTGCTGCAGACCAATTCCTGCTACCCAGATTTTTTGAATGAAGTGAAACGATTTGACCCAGATTTGGTGCTTACGATGGAATCCAATAAAGACTGGGAAAATTGTCTTTCCGAAATTGAAAAATACTATCCGTTCACAGTAAAAGTACCTTTGGAAAATTTTTACGGAATGCATGTTTATTCTAAAAAGGAATTAAAAAATGTGGAAGTAAAATATCAGATTGAGGACGATAAACCTTCCATTTTTTTTGATTTTCCAATAGAAGGAAATAAATCAATTTTCTTTTGCTGCCTGCATCCCGCGCCACCAAGCCCAACCGAAAACGAAACTTCAAAAGAGCGCGATGCCGAACTGATGCTAACCGGGAAAAGAATTCGTGATTTGGACAAACCCACCGTGGTTTGTGGCGATATGAACGATGTGGTTTGGAGCCGCACCACCCGACTTTTCAAAAAAATGACTGGAATGATCGATCCGCGTGTGGGTCGCGGTTTCTTTTCAACATATAATGCCAATTACTTTTTTCTTCGTTTTCCGTTAGACCATCTTTTTCATACTCGTGATTTATATGTAGAAAAAATGGTGCGTTCCAAGAATTTTGGAAGCGACCATTTTGCGATGTATTATGAGATTTTTCATAAAAAAAAAGTCCAAACCCCAAAAAACCCTAAGCTGAACGGGGATCAAAAAGAGG
>JBEBRF010000193.1:0-3199 GCA_040394975.1 Aequorivita soesokkakensis | reverse complement strand
ATTTGTTCTTTCAATTGTCTATAATTTAGATGATATTCCGAAAATATCAATAATTGAGAATCCAATAAAAAATCTTGCTTTTACTAAAAAAGAGCTTGTAAATAAGCAATTTAATTATCATTCCGAGTTTTTAAAATGGTGAAGTATACAACAAACTTATATGGTGATAGAATTGAAATAATTGGTAATGTTATTTTAAATCTTGAGTATTGGGATTGTGAGTGCATCAGTCAAAGATATATACATAGGATTTCCGAAAGTAGTTGCAGTATTTGTAGATCTATTAAAGATGAAAGTCCAAGTAGTAGAGAAAATGAAGTTTTAATATTTGTTTACGACTAATGCTTGTTCAAATTTATCATAGAAATTATATATGAATGAAATTTCTTTAACGAATTCGATTATACTTTTTCAATAATCACAGATGATGGTCAATCTTTTGACTGCGCTGTAGCTCAAGATGGTAGAAAAGCCATTCATTCTACAAATGATAATAGCGAGTTAGGAAGATATTTTAGAAACAGAATTAGAGTTCCATTGGGGGCTCCTATTACACTCCATGATTTGGAATCCTATGGAAGAACAGATTATACGATAGAAAAGGTTGATGAAGAAACTTTTTTATTAGATTTTTCGATCCCATAACTCCGCGCGAATGTTCTTCCTCACTCCCTCAAGCCTGCACTACAATACCATCCCTTACGCACTTCAACAATTAAACAATCACCCAACCCAACAAAAAAATAAGTGCAAACACGTATTTCATTAGAAATCAAATTTTTATAGTTTTAGGTGTATTAACAATCTAAAACCATAGAAATCATGGCAAAACAAAATGAAACAGGCCACGCCATAAACGTGGACAACATGTATGAACTCATCCAGTTCGTCCTCACCTACGGAGCCACCTACAATCCCACCCTCCCCAGCCTCCAGAGCCCACAGCTCACCCTCAAGCAAACCGCGGGCATCAACTCTCTTCAGGCAGTCACCAACCAAGTAGCCGCCTACAACGAAGCAGGAAACATACGCGTTGAAGTCTTTGCGCCCGTCAGGCCCCTCGCCACAAGGGTCATCAACTTCCTCGAAGCCTCCGGCGCATCGCCCGAAATAATCAAGGACGCCCGCGCCATAAACCGCAAACTCCAAGGCAAGCGCGCCACCACACCCGCGCCCGTGCCGCCCGGCACCCCGCCGCCGCCCACCATCAGTGCCAGCCAAATGTCCTTCGCACAGACCATTGAACACTGGGGCGCCCTCATCTCCCTCCTCCAGGGCGAATCCCTCTACACCCCCAATGAAGAAGTGCTAAGCATAGACCATCTAATCGAAATGCGCCAAAGTATGGTCACCGCCAATGATGCCGTAGCCGCAGCCTGGGCCCTAATATCCGAAGTGCGAAACCAGCGCGACGTCGTGCTCTACAGCCCCCAAACGGGCATCGTGGCCACTGCCGCCTTAGTAAAAAAATACGTAAAAGCATTATATGGCGCAGAAAGTCCAGAGTTCAAGCAAATCAACCACATAAAATTCAGAACCTTTAAACGAGACTAAACCAGCGCAAACCCGCTCCCCAAATCCTTATTCAAAAAAACTCCCCAGTTTTTTCTTCCTTCCCATCCTTTTTTACAAAATTCCATTCCCAATACCTCAAAACCCACCACAACCCCCGGTAAAGCAGGGGTTACCCACCAATACAATAAAGTTCATTACAAACCATACCCCCTTCCGCAATAAAGAAACAAACTTCTGCAATAAGGAAACAACCCTCTGCACAAAGGAAACAACCCTCTGCACAAAGGAAACAACCTTCTGCACAAAGGAAACAACCTTCTGCACCAAGGAAACAATCATCTGCACGAAGGAAATAACCTTCTGCACGAAGGAAACAACCTTCTGCACGAAGGAAACAACCATCTGCACAAAGGAAACAACCATCTGCACGAAGGAAGCAACATCCGCTTTATTATGCGTAGCGTTTCATTCCGCTTAAAAACACCAAAATAAAATCCGAATTATAAAATGTATCTTTGGTTAGCAACAATGAGAGTTTGTTGTATAGAACGCCACCAAACAAATACCCACACAAGTCCCACAAACAATTCGTATATTCGTGGCAAACCGCCAACCGCCAACCGCCAACCGCCAACCCACAACCCACAACCCACAACCCACAACCCACAACCCACAACCGACAACCGACAACAGACAACCGACAACAGACAACCGACAACCCACAACAGACAACAGACAACCGACAACCAACAACAACCAACCCAATGTCCGAATCCCAAAGAATCCGATCCCTTTTCACAGACCTATACCACGGCCACCCCTGGCTGGACATTACATTGCAAGACACACTTGCGCAAATAACCCCAGAACAAGCAAGCCAACGCCCAATAAAAAACGGCAACACCATTTGGGAAATAGTAAACCATATAATCTCGTGGCGTGAGAACGTATTGAAAAGAGTACAAGACGAAGTGATCCAAACCCCATCAAACAACTACATACAAAAGATTGAAGACACCTCAGACGAGGCGTGGCGACAAACCCTCGAAGCCTTGGAAACCACCCAAAAGGAATGGCTCTACTTTTTAGGCACCTTCAATGAAGCCGATTTCAGCAAAGAATATCCGGTGAACAAACTTACCTATTATCAGCACATCCACGGCATCATCCAGCATGATGCCTATCATTTGGGCCAGATTGTGCTGTTGGCAAAAATAACCAATCCGTAACCCCGCCCATGCTCCAAACGGTGGTACACTACACGATGCATCTCTTGGTGCCGGGCGTTATAGCCTATGTTTTTTTCAGAAGCCAATGGAAAACGGCATGGCTCCTCATGCTCGCCACGATGTTGGTAGATTTGGACCATTTCCTCGCCACCCCAATTTTCGACCCCGGCCGTTGCGGCATCAATTTCCATCCGCTGCATACCTATTGGGCGATGGCGGGTTATGTAGTATTATTATGCTTCAAAAAAACAAGAATTATAGCAGTGGGTTTATTATTCCACATGCTAACGGATTTTATAGATTGCCAATGGAATTGAAATTCCAAATTCCAAAACCCAAATCCCCGCTAATCCCTAATCCCCAATCCCTAATCCCTAATCCCTATCGATGATGATAAGGCTCATTCCGAAGAATAGTAAACCCCCGATAAAGCTGCTCAATAAAAAACAACCGAA
>JBEBRF010000192.1:0-3211 GCA_040394975.1 Aequorivita soesokkakensis | reverse complement strand
GTTAAAATTAATTTCGGATTGCCTTGCGCTGTCACTGTGATGGCGTCAGCGGGGTCAAGTGGACTAACCCCATAAGTTACCGTCCAAGTTGACTCCCCTCCCGTAGGAACCCAATATATGTCTGCAGTCCTGTAGGTCAAATGCCTCGCTTCCGTATTCGTAACGGCAAAACAGGGAGCTAAAATGGGGGTAAAGGTTCCAGGGCCCGACCAGCCACTTAAATTTTGTTCCGAACATTTGCTCCTCACATAAAAATCATAGGTCACTCCCACTTCTACATCATATACTGAAAGGGTGTAATTAGGGATATTATTAACATCTACTATGGTTACATCTGGATTACCTGGGTCGTTTATGTCAAACCCTTGTGGTCCATAAGCTACTCGCCATCCGGATTCATAATCTCCTTCTGTCCACGTTAGCGTGATGTCCTCTATGTCCTGGCTACTTGCAAGGTTTGAAGGCTCTATACAAATTGGTTCCACCCACTCACTAAAATAATTATCCCCACAAAATTTACGCAGAAACACAGAACGCGGCTCAAAGCGCTCCGGCCCTGAAAAGATTAAATGAAAAGGATTTTCAGAAACAATTACGCTGCCCGTTTGTGGGTCATCAAAGTAGTTTTCGTTCATTTCAAGGCCCACGGGACCATAAGCAATATGATAATATTCCCCATCGTTGGGTTCCCATGAAATATCAACCGCACTTTCTCCGCTAACCACAACCGTCATATTAAAAGGTGCTTCACACCCTTCACTGCTTTCTTCCCCTCTGCCATCCATTGTAAAACTGATAGCCTCCGATGCCTCCATTCCATTGATCCCACAATCAGCTATCACATACATTTCATAGGGACCCGGCTGTAACATATTCATATAAATCAGGTGCGGCTTTTCAGTAAAGAATTCTATATTGGCCTCCGGGTTCCCATAATTTTGGGGATCGGATAGAAATTCCTGGATATTAATTGTTCCCTCCATACTATACAGAAGTATCCATCCATTGGTGGGCGTATCCCCCTCCCAGTTAACCTCCGCGGTGGGCATTCCATTTACATAGGCTATCTGTATATCTGTGGGCGCCTCGCAACTCTGTGCCTTCATGGATTGAAACAGTATCGAAAAGGCAAAAAATACCAATGCCGTCCGCCATGTTATAGGAAATTGTGGCTTTGAAGGTAACGAAATGGAAGGGGAACTTTTACTTTTGCTTAAAGTAGCAAAAACTCCAAAAACTCCAATCCTAAAAGCAGAGAGATAAAAGAGGGTTGTACTATTTTTTAAGAAATTTTGTTTCATCGATAAAAGGTTTTAAAATTTTTGATGGACAAACCTAAAAAAATAAGTAATTGAACCCTAAACTAACCCATACCGAAAGTGTACCGAATTTAAAATGTTTGCGATTAATAACATGATTCCGCTAAAACAGACTATAAGGCATCAATCCATTCATAGATATCTTCTTCCTTTGAAAGGCCCAATTTGTTTTTTATAATATATTTTTTATTCCTAATAGTCTGCGGCGCTCGAAATGTAAACTGGGCAATCTCTTTTGTAGCTAATTTCAATTTTAAAAGTGCACAGAATTCAATATCCGATGTGGATAAATCCGGATTGATTTCCAAAAGCCGACTATTAAAATGAGGAAAGTATTTTTCAAAATAGAACATAAAAGCGGGATCATTTGCCTTTAAAAGGTCCAGTAATTTGGAATAATCCTCTCCACTCGGATTTTTGGCAAATTCTTCCAAGAATTGAGCGCTGTTGGTTTCCTGATCTTTTATAATCCTGTTTTTTCGAAATACAACAAAAAATATAGCTGTAAAGGCAACTATTGGAATTATAACTATATACCAATTAGTAGCTGGTTTGTGTTTTTCTTTCAGCAAATTTTGCAATGATTTGTTTTGACTTTGGGAAATGATCAGTTTAATTGAGTCTTGTTTCATCCTATATACGCTCGCCAAATTTTCATCACCCATTTGTTCATACGCCTCTATTATATTTGCGAATAAAGATTCAATATCCAAATGGTTTTTATAACCGGTTACTGCCTCTGCTTCCTTAAAATAACTTAGTGCCTCTTCATAATTGGCTTTATTCATTCCTACTTTTCCCAAAACCATAAGATTGTTGAATTTTACTTCCTGGCGGCCGTCCTCCCGGTGCAGCTTCTGCGAAAAGGTGGCATAAAAGCTCGCCGAATCCATCTCCTCATTTTTAATGAATGATGATGCGAGATTTGAATAGTGAACGGACATTACCATCTTTCTATAGTCGTTGTCCGCAAGATTCTTTAGCGCTTTCCCTGAAAACTTTATGTACTTCAACTGATTCTTATAGTCTTCATTAAGCAAATAAAAATTAGAGTAAGCCACATAAAAATTAGATCGTTCTATAACATTCAAAGAATCCGTGTTATCCAATTCCTTAACGAACCTCATCCCTTCTTGCAGTTCATTGAATGCTCTTTCGGGCAGACCAGTAAATAAGTAGGATTCAAAAAGATATCTTTTAGCTATTACTTGATAATAGGGCACGTTATATTTAGTAGCCTGCGCAGCTAATTTTTTAGCGGATTCCATCATTTTTATAAAATCATTCTTGATTTTATGATATTCGCATTGTATTTGAATAACCTTAAGTTCAACCTTTCTTGCACTTATTTCCTGGGCTTGGGTTTCTATTGTTTTCGCTGCTTCGTATGCTTTTTCCGGATCGGTGGCTAACAGAGTGAAACTTTCGTTGGCTTCCTTTAAGAGTAATTCCCGTGCATTATTCTGCCCTAAAAAGAGATTTACCGAAAATAGGAGGAGTACCGAAAATAAATATTTCATACTTGCGTAAAATTAAATAGTCTTATTGCTTCTAAAAACACTTCTGCAAAACTAACAAAGCTATAATAAGGATATTTATTTATATAATTGGAATTTATATTAGTCCATTTGTAACTGCTAATAAATAGATTTCTTTAGCCATTTATTCCAAACCCCTAATCATTTTACATTTGCCATGAGCTATACTACTATGTAATTATCATTGGTTATATAGGGTTTATTATCGCGGCTTAGCGCCTGTCCAGCTTTCCGGTTGAATCGGCAGTGCGCTTGGCCATTACTAAATCGCAGAGTTTTGATTTTAAAAATTGGCCAAATGATTTCCACAGTGTCCCAAACGTCCCAAAAGTCCCCCCGTCCCCATTCCGAGCA
>JBEBRF010000191.1:0-3278 GCA_040394975.1 Aequorivita soesokkakensis | reverse complement strand
AATGCCGCATACATTTATCTGTTTTATTTACTAATGCAAAACTTCGCCTAAATGCAGCAGATTGATTGGATTGTTTTAATAGGAACCCTCGTTTTCATCGTGCTTTACGGAACTTGGAAGGCCCGCCAACAAAGGGATGTAGGCGATTATTTGAAAGGCGGAAACAGCGCAAATTGGTGGACCATCGGGCTGAGCGTGATGGCGACGC
Source organism: Aequorivita soesokkakensis (assembly GCA_040394975.1). Classification (GTDB taxonomy): domain Bacteria; phylum Bacteroidota; class Bacteroidia; order Flavobacteriales; family Flavobacteriaceae; genus Aequorivita; species Aequorivita soesokkakensis_A. The sequence continues at coordinate 3,070 of JBEBRF010000191.1, read as the reverse complement.
AGGCCAGCGCGATTACCTTTCTTTCCACACCGGGACAAGCGTTTCACGACGGAATGGGCTTTGTGCAATTTTATTTTGGACTGCCAATCGCGATGGTAATTATCTGTTTGGTTTTCATTCCTATTTACCACAAACTCAACGTTTATACGGCTTATGAATATTTAGAAAGTCGGTTCGACCAAAAAACCCGCACGCTCACGGCAATCCTGTTTTTAATCCAGCGCGGCATTTCCTGCGGAATTACCATTTTTGCGCCCTCCATCATTCTTTCCGCCGTCCTTGGCTGGAATTTGCTTTACCTCAATATTATCATTGGTTCGCTCGTAATAATTTATACCGTGAGCGGCGGCACAAAGGCAGTGAACGTTACCCAAAAACAACAAATGGCGGTAATTTTCTTCGGAATGTTGATCGCTTTTTTATTGATCTTGAATTATTTGCCGCTCGATATTACCTTCAGCAAAGCACTTGAAATTGCCGGTGCGAACGGAAAAATGGACATACTCGATTTTTCTTTTGATTTTGATAACCGTTACACTTTTTGGAGCGGGATTATTGGCGGAACATTTTTGGCCCTCTCCTATTTCGGGACCGATCAAAGCCAAGTGCAGCGCTATCTTTCGGGGAAAAGTGTGAAACAAAGCCAAATGGGTTTGATTATGAACGGTCTTTTAAAAGTGCCGATGCAGTTTTTCATTTTGTTGGTCGGGGTTTTGGTTTTTGTTTTTTATCAATTCAATAGTTCGCCGCTCCACTTTAACCCATCTGCGGTGAAAGATGTGCATCAGTCTGAATACGCCAACGAATACAAGGCTTTAGAAGTAAAAAAATCATTGCTTGACGAACAACTTGCCGACGCACAAATTGAATATTCAAAAGCGGAAACTGAACTTGAAAAACAGCAATATGTAGCCGAAATCAAAAAGCTGAACGAATCTGAAAACCAGCTTCGGGAGCAATCCGTTGCGGTAATCAAAAAAGCGAACCCGAATGCCGAAACGAACGATAAGGATTATGTTTTCATTCATTTTATCCTCAATAATCTTCCGCGCGGCTTGATTGGGTTGCTCTTGGCGGTTATTCTGAGTGCAGCAATGTCGTCCACCGCTTCCGAGATGAATGCTTTGGGAAGCACGACCGCCATCGATCTTTATAAAAGAAATGTGCCCGGAAAACGGGAAAAACATTATGTTGCCGCCTCGCGCGGGTTTACATTGCTTTGGGGAATTATCGCCATTTTGGTAGCTTGCACGGCAAATTTGTTTGATAATCTCATTCAATTGGTAAACATTGTGGGTTCCATTTTCTACGGAAACGTTTTGGGAATTTTTCTTCTCGCTTTTTTCATCAAATACGTGCGGAGCAAAGCCGTTTTTATCGCCGCGCTCATTACGCAGGTTATCATCATCTACGTTTGGTATATTGATTTGATGCCCTATTTGTGGCTGAATTTGGCTGGATGTGCGTTGGTGATGGGCATTGCGGTTTTGTTACAAGTTTTACTGCCGAAGAATCCACTGAAAACCAATAATGCATAATCGTTCAGCTATGGTAAAAACTCGAATTGGAACTAAAAATGATATTGACGGCGTCTTGCGGCTTCAGGAAAAATACCTTTACCGAAACCTAAATGAAGCTGAAAGGCAAAGTGGCTTTGTAACCACTCCATTTACCACAGAACAAATTGAGGAAATTGTTGACCAAACCGGTTTGTTCGTAGCAGCAGACGAATATGGAACCATTGTGGCCTACGCTTTTGCCGGCAGTTGGAAATATTTTGAACAATGGGAAATTTTCAATTATATGGTTTCCCGTTTTCCGAATTTGGAATTCAACGGCAATAAGATCACCACGGAAAATAGCTTTCAATATGGGCCTATCTGTATTCGCGAAGATTTCAGGGGGACTGGCCTACTCCATCAAATTTTTGAGGAAATGCGAAAGGAACTGCTCAAAAAATATCCCATCTCTGTCACGTTTATAAATAAAATAAATGCAGTTTCAACAAAGGCGCACACCCAGAAATTGGGTTGGAAAATCATTGATGCATTTCAATTTAATGACAATTCCTATATCGCGCTGGGATTTGATATGCAAAAATCTGTTTTGGAATAATGTGGTCACCTTTTATGGAACTGATTACTATTTTTTAAAATGCAATTTGGAAATCCGATTATTCCCCGAAGCAAAAGCAACGCTATCGTTCACAAATTCAATAGCAAAAAAGTTTCCCTATAATTCAACTTTTTTATTACTTTTGTTAAAGTAAATTGGCAAACATTTTGAATGAAACCAAAATTTGAAATAGTTTTTCTTGAACAAGCTATTGACTTTATGTCCAAATTGGATGCTAAGACAAAAAAGAAAATCTATTACAATTTGGATAAAGCAAAACTTGAAAACGACTCAAAACTCTTTAAGAAATTAACCGACGACATTTGGGAGTTTAGAACGCTTTACCAAGGAAATCAATACAGACTTTTTGCATTTTGGGACAAAACTGACAAGACCGAAACGCTTGTGTTATCAACACACGGGATTGTCAAAAAAGTGAGTAAAATACCCAAAGCAGAAATTGAGAAAGCAATGAAAATCAGAGCTGAATACTTCAGTTAAATCCAGCAAAGTATTTTGACAAATAAATTTAAAGTTATGGCAACAGAAAATAAAAAAATGAAAATGATGACACTTGACCAAATGAAGGAAAACGACATTGGAAAAGTTGGAACACCGGAAAGGGACAAATACGAATTTGATTTGCGGATGGAAGTGCTGGGCGATATGATAAAGTCTGTGCGAAAAGAACGGAATTTAACCCAAGAACAACTCGGGGAATTAATTGGGGTTCAAAAATCACAAATCTCGAAACTGGAACGAAACACTAAAAACGTAACTATAGAAACGATTTTAAAAGTTTTTCAAGCATTAAAAGCAAATGTCAGATTTAGTGTTGAAATCAACGAATCGGAATTCAAAGTTGCATAAAGCTATTGCAATTAGTAATTATTATTTACTCAAAAACCAACCTCGAAATCCGATTATTCCCAGAAGCAAAAGCAACGCTATCATT
>JBEBRF010000190.1:0-3442 GCA_040394975.1 Aequorivita soesokkakensis | reverse complement strand
TTTTAAAAATAATCAAACCCCGTTTTAGACCTACAAGGTTTTTAAAACCTTGCAGGACTTTTCTAACAATCCATGAAATATACACTTCTTCCCAATACCAATTTAAAAATCAGCAAACTCTGCCTCGGCACAATGACTTGGGGGCAACAAAATACGGAAGCGGAAGCCCACGAACAGTTAGATTTCGCCATTGAAAAAGGCATCAATTTCATCGATTGTGCCGAAATGTATCCCGTGCCCGCAAACCCAAAAACGCAGGGAAGAACCGAAACCTTTATTGGGAATTGGCTTGCAAAAAAGAAGAATCGCGCAGAGTTGATCCTCACTTCAAAAATCGCTGGGCCGGGAAGGAATATGGACCACATTCGGCAGCCTTTGGATTTCAGCAAAAAATCCTTGGAAGATGCAATCCACAAAAGTCTGAATCGCTTGCAGACGGATTATATCGATTTATACCAATTGCACTGGCCGGAGCGCCGCACAAACCTTTTCGGACATCGGGATTACACACCCCGAGCGGATGATTTTTGGGAAGACAATTTTGCCGAGGTTTTAAGCAATTTGGAAGCATTTGTAACCGCTGGAAAAATTCGGCATATCGGGATTTCAAACGAAACCCCTTTCGGTACAATGCGCTGCATTGAGGAATCACGGAAGGGAAAATTGAAAATCGTTTCCGTTCAAAACCCTTTCAATTTACTGAACAGAAAAGATGAGATTGGCCTTTCTGAAATTCTTCACCGTGAAAATATTGGGTATTTGGCCTATTCACCCTTGGGTTTTGGAACACTCACCGGAAAATATTTGAATGGAAAAGCAGACAAAAATTCACGAATAAACCAATTCAAACAATACACCCGCTACAGTAGTAAACAGGCTTTGGAAGCCACCGAAAAATATTTTGGAATCGCAAAAAAGTATAATTTGAATTTTGCGCAAATGGCCTTGGCCTTCATTCTCCAAAAGAAATTTGTAACCGCTCCAATTATTGGAGCAACCTCCATCGAGCAACTTTCTGAAAATATTGAAAGCATCAATATTACGCTTTCCAAGGAAATTTTAAAGGAGATTGATGCGGTGCACCATCAAATTCCGAATCCTGCCCCCTAACCCCCGAAGGGGGAACTCTTGCGCAAACTCCTCCTCTTCGGGGAGGCTGGGAGGGGCTTTTTTCCCCTTCGGGGGTTAGGGGGCCTACACAAACGCACTATACCCAGTAATCGCGCGGCCCACAATTAGCGTGTTTATTTCTTTTGTGCCCTCGTAACTGTAAATCGCTTCGGCATCGGCCACAAAACGGGCAACGTCATATTCCAAAAGAATACCATTTCCGCCCATCACTTCGCGGGCTTGGCTTACCACATCGCGGGTTCGTAGGCTGCAGAAAACTTTTGCTAAAGAAGCGTGTTCGTCGGTCAACAAACCTTCATCCTGCAATTCGGAAAGTCGGAAACACATCGTTTGCATCGCGGTTAAGTTTGCCACCATTTCCACCAAATGGTTTTGAATCAATTGAAACGCAGCAATGGGTTTTCCGAACTGCTCGCGTTTTTTTGTGTATTTCAAAGCAGCTTCGTAAGCGCCGCGAGCGCAGCCCACTGCTTGCCAAGCCACGCCGGCACGCGTCATTCTTAAAACCTTTGCGGAGTCTTTGAACGAATCGCATTTTTGAAGTCGGTCGCTTTCGGGAACTTTGCAATCCGTTAAAGTTATAATTGCATTTTGAACGGTTCGCAGCGCCATTTTGTTTTCCATTTTTTCTGCCTGAAAACCAGGATTTCCTTTGCGGACCAAAAATCCTTTCACCTGATCAGTAGCCTCGTCGCGCGCCCAAATAATTATCACATCGGCAAAAGTGGCGTTGCCGATCCATTTTTTTTGTCCGTTTAAAACCCATTCATTGCCTTCCAGTTTGCACGTTGTTCCCAAACCGCCCGCAACTGCGGAGCCCACTTCGGGTTCGGTGAGACCAAATGCTCCGATTGCTTCCATTTTTTGCATTTTGGGCAGCCATTCCTGTTTTTGTTCCTCGCTTCCGCAAACGTAAATGGAGCCCATCGCCAAACCGCTGTGCACGCCGAAAAACGTGGAAATTGAAACATCCACTCGCGCCAATTCCATCGCGATAATTCCTTCCATTAAAAACGGTTGTTTGGTTTTTCCGATGCCTTCATAAGCAATTCCGCAAATATTGAGCTCAGCCATTTTTGGAATAATTTGAAACGGAAATTCGGCTTTGTTCCAATATTCATTGGCAATCGGCTTTATTTCGTCCTCCATAAAATTGCGCACTTTAAGCTGAAGTTCGCGTTGTTCGGGGGAAAGTTTCAATGCCAAATCGTAAAAATCGCCATCAATGGGCGGCAATTTATGTTGGCCTTTTTTTCCGCCTTTGTGTTTCAGCATTTTCATCAAACCCGCCAATTGTTTATCGTCAAGTTCCCCCACGGTTTTCATTATTTCTGAAAGATCAACCTTTTGCGAAAGCTTGCCCAGCGCATCGAGATCGATTTCTTTCATTAAATGTAGGGTCTGTTTTATTTTGGAAAAAATGGACATAATTTGGTTTTTTTGAAATCGAAATTGAAATTGAAATCGAAATCGAAATCGAAATCGAAGTTTAAAGATACGGGTAGATAGATTTTAATTGTGTAAAAAAAAGTTAATTTGAAGGAAGTTCCGTCAGAAATGATTGGTTTACGAAGCCTTTCAAACTATCACGAGTTTGAATGTGGAACCAACTTTGGTTTTTTCCGAGAACCAAAACAGTATCGTTTTTCTTCAAAATTGCCAATTCTTCAAAAACTGAAGCCGGGCCTTTTCGCAGCTCGGTTTTATTTTTTGAAATAGTTCCCTTCACCACTTTGGAAGTGTCCTTCACTTGTTGAATATCCGTCAATTTTATATACGGATACGGATTTACGGCTCCGCGATTTCTATAAATCCCGAAATGAAGGTGCGGGTCGGTAGTTTTTGCATTGCCGGTATTCCCTACAAAACCGAGTGTATCGCCCATTTTTACTCGCTTTCCGGAAGTTACCGCAATGCTGTCCAAATGTGCATAATACACTCTTTTCCCAAAAAGTCCGTCCATCAGCCAAACCTGTTTTCCGCCCAAGCCGCGTTCGCCCGTTGAGGAAATCCTGCCATCAGAAACCGCGACAACGGGGGTTCCTTTTGGCGCAAAAATATCAATCCCTTCGTGGGAGCGGCTCCCGGCATCGCGCGGATCTGCCCAAAAACTCTGCACATTTTTATTGTTCGCGCCGCTAACCGGGAAAAAATACATAGGCTGCGTATATATTTTTAAAATGAATGGAAGGTTTCGATTCATTTCGGGTTGAACGATTATTTTATAAACGTCCGATTTATCGATTTCAAAAGCGAGGGAAGATTTTTTGTTTTCGGAACTTTTTACGAGTTGAAATGTTTTGAGCGAATC
>JBEBRF010000189.1:0-3450 GCA_040394975.1 Aequorivita soesokkakensis | reverse complement strand
TAAAAACAATCCAGCAAATTGGAAGGATGATAAATTCTATTAAATAAAATACATGCTAGATACACAAACGAAAAGAAGAATAGACGATTGCCGTGATATTTTGGTAGGCAAACTGCCAGATCCCAAAGCACAGATTGAGCAAATTACCATTGGCTTGATTTACAAGTTCATGGACGACATGGACAAAGAAGCTATTGAGTTGGGAGGAAAAGCTAAATTCTTTTCTGATTACAAAGTGCCCGACCCTGAATTTCCAAACGACCGAAATAAAGACAAAGTCATTGAGTTCAGCAAATACGCTTGGGATAACTTAATGCACCCGAAAGTTACAGCTTCGGAAATGCTTACACTTTATTCTGAAGCCATTGAGGGGATGGAGAAAAATCCAAACATTCCGCAACTGTTTCGGGATATTTTTAACAATGCTTATTTACCGTACCGAGACCCTGAAACCTTAAAGCTGTTTCTAAAAACCATTGGCGAATTTGAATACACTCACAGCGAAAAACTGGGTGATGCTTTTGAATATCTGCTTTCAGTAATGGGTTCGCAAGGTGATGCTGGGCAGTTCAGAACGCCACGACACATCATTGATTTTTTGGTAGCCATTATTGACCCTGATAAAACGGACACCATACTGGATCCTGCATGTGGTACAGCAGGATTTTTAATTTCTGCCTACAAACATATTTTGCTCAAATATTCAAAGGACAACAAGCAAGGCTTAAATATTTACGAGTACAACAAACTCGAAAAGAAGCCTTTCAATAATCTGGGCGACCTTTTAACTCCAGACGACCGTAAAAAGCTGATTCAAAATTTTGTGGGTTACGACATATCTCCTGACATGGTGCGATTGAGTTTAGTAAACTTGTATTTGCATGGATTTAATACACCCAACATTCACGAGTACGACACACTAAGCAGTGAGGACAGATGGAACGAAAGCTTTGATGTGATTTTGGCAAATCCCCCTTTTATGAGTCCGAAAGGAGGCATAAGACCACACAAGAAATTTACCATTAGCAGTAACCGAAGCGAAGTTCTCTTTGTGGATTACATAGCCGAACACCTAAACCCCAATGGAAAGGCGGGCATCATTGTTCCTGAAGGTATTATTTTCCAAAGCGGCACTGCTTATAAGGATTTAAGAAAAATGTTGGTCGAAAATCATTTGTATGCGGTGGTGAGTTTGCCCGCAGGAGTTTTCAATCCTTACAGTGGTGTAAAAACTTCTATTCTGTTGATGGATAAAGCAATCGCCAAAAAGCGAGATGAAATTCTATTTATCAAAATTGACAATGATGGTTATAATTTGGGGGCACAGCGAACAGCCGTAAAAGGCGGACAATTGGAAGAAGCAATAAAACTAGCTCACCAATTTGTTGAAACAGGAGAATTAGAAGAAACATCAATTGCCCACCTTGTACCCAAAACTGAAATAGCAAAGAATGGGGATTTTAATTTAAGTGGGGAGAGATATAAATCAATTGAAAATCTTGAGGCATCAAGTTTTGAAATGGTTCAAATACAAGAGATATGTGAAATACAAAGAGGAGGCTCTCCAAGACCAATTGAAGACTATATAACAGATAGTGAAGATGGAATCAACTGGATTAAAATTGGTGATGTTTCAGAAGATGCAAAATACATTACGCAAACTAAAGAAAAAATAAGAAAAGAGGGAATCACAAAGACTAGATTGGTTCATGAGGGTGACTTCGTTCTTTCAAATTCTATGAGTTTTGGAAGACCATACATTGTAAAAATATCTGGAGCTATACATGACGGTTGGTTGTTATTGCGAATGAAGGATTCTACTAAAATAAACCAGGATTTTTTATACGAAATACTTAGAAGTGATATCATAAAGAAACAGTATGCAAGACTCGCTACTGGTGGAGTTGTTAAGAATCTAAATAGTGGATTGGTTTCTGGTGTTCAAATCCCCCTTCCCCCTTTATCCATTCAGGAAGAAATAGTAGCCGAAATAGAAGACTACCAAAAAATTATAGATGGAGCCAAAGCCGTAGTAGCCAACTACAAACCCAAAATTGACATTGACCCAGATTGGGAATTGATGGAGTTAGATTCAATTGCAGATGTAATAAGTGGTAATGCATTTAGTAGTTCGGATTTTAAAGATGACAATCCAATTCGTTGTATAAAAATAACCAATGTTGGAGTAAGAGAATTTGTAAATGATGACACAGGTAGACTCCCTGAATCCTTCCTAAGTCAGTATTCAAGATTTGCTGTAAAGAGTGGCGATTTAGTTATTTCATTAACTCGTACCATTATTTCTTCAGGTTTGAAAGTTGCAATCGTTCCTGAATCATGGGATAACACTTTAGTTAACCAACGTGTTGCTGGAATAAAGCCAACAGAAAAATCTAATATCCTGTTTATCTATTACTATTTGTGTTCTGATGCTGTTTACAGATATGTAGAGGATAAGTCAAGGTCACTTATGCAACCCAATTTATCAATAACTGATTTAAAAAATTTAAGTATCCCATGTCCAACAATTGATATTCAAAATGAAATCGTTTCTCAAATTGAAAGAGAGCAGGAATTAGTAAATGCCAATAAAAAATTGATTGAAATTTTTGAGCAGAAGATAAAGGATAGGATTGCTAAAGTTTGGGGAGAATAAATTGGCTATATGGAATCATTTGAACAATATCATCATTACAGCCAAAATCTTCTACTTGCACAGCATGAAGTGTCAGAGATTATCAAACACACTCTTACAAGAGGAGAAGTGAGAGAAGATTTTATCATTCAGTATCTAACAAAATCAATTCAAAATTGTCAGGCATTTTTAAAAAGAGGGTTCATCAACCTTGGGGAAGTTGAACAAAGCAGACAAGCGGACTTACTATTAGTTAAAGAGTATGCCGAAATCATTGATTTAGGTAATAGAGGCAATGTAATTGTAAATCCAGAGGACTGTTTAATGATGGTAGAAGTAAAAAGTACTTTGACCGGAACTTATCTAAACGAACTAAATGTAGAAGCACAACGAATAAAAGCTGCAAACCCAAACATTGTTTGCGGAATGTTTGCTTACAAATCAGAGTTGGAAAAGAAAACAATCATGAAACGTTGCGGATATGATTTTGATTCAGATACCAAAACTTATTTTGATTCGGTTAGAGAGCCTTCACCAATTTTCTATCCATACATTGACTTTATACTACTACTAGACAAAGTTGAAGGAGATGAATCAGAAGAAGACTTGGAAATGCAAGGACGAAACCAACTATTTATGAGAAAAGGACTTGAACTAAATGACAGATATTTTAAAGGAACATACGACCCAGTAATAAGAAATCTTGTTGGACTAGTAAGAAGTTTATTAATCAGATAAAATAAAGGAGATGCCAACCCTTAACAGCCACACACATTGCCAAGCCGCACCAGCCAACGCTCAAACCAAAGCTTGGC
>JBEBRF010000188.1:0-3482 GCA_040394975.1 Aequorivita soesokkakensis | reverse complement strand
CGCACTGCACGGGCAATACTTTTCCTCCGGTTGCGGCTTCCAATTCTTCTTTTACGGCTTGCAATTTTTCTATGTTTCGGGAAGTGATGACTACGTTTGCGCCAAGCTCCAAAAAATAGGTTGTCATTGCTTTTCCCAGCCCACTTCCGCCGCCGGTCACTACTATGGTTTTTCCTTTTAGGGCGTCGTCGCGAAGCATTTTTGAAGTGTAGTCCATTTTCATTTTTTGAAGTGTGTTTTACAAAGATACACAGACTTGGAAAGGCATTGGCAAAATGCTTTTTATTTCACAAAAAAAAATAATTCCATTTGGTTTAAATTAATGAATCACCAAAAATCTGAGGAAAATTTTATCGCTTTCAGAAAAAAAGCATACATTTATAAGACACTACATATCAGCCATATAGCTCCTGTATTTAATAAATTTCTAATTTTTTCGTATGAAATCAATCTTCACATTTTCAGCCAATAATTTATGTGCATTGCTTCTGTTTTTAGTGCTCACATCGTGTTACTCGGTTCGAATTGTAAGTACAAAAGGTGCGCCAATGCCGCCCGATGAAATGACAAGGGATGATTGGTATCGCGACAAAATGGTGGTGGAAATTGACACGGTAATAAAAGCGGGAGTTCTCACAGACGATTTATCGCTGCGTGTTTTGAGGGAAGGATGCGAAACCGGAAAATTGTTTTCCGTGGAATATAAAAACACTTTCGGCGGAAGCTTGCTTTACCTCGTTACGTTTGGAAATAAACGCAAAGTGAAGCTTCAATATGTTTGTATGAAACCTGAAAATTAAAGTTATGGCCACAACAACCGTTTTCGATAAAACTGAATGGGACACGCTGCACAAAAATGGGCCATTTCCATTAAAAAAGCTTTACATCACGCGGCTTGAGGGAAAAGCAAATATGCCATCCACCATTGATCGCTACAACGATGTTGCCCTTGAAATACAGCGTTTGCTGAAAGAAAGTCGCGATAAAAATGAAGGATTTCGGGCTTTCGGGTCGCGTTGGTCAATGTCGAACATCGCACATCAAAAGGATAGTGTTCACCAAAACAATTTAATGAATTTGGACCTCAATATTTTTCCGGAATACGTGCATCCGCAATCTTCGTTTGAAGCCGAAAACCTTTATTTTTTTGAATGCGGAAATACGATAAAGGAGATTTCCCAGAAATTGGAAGAACACGGAAAATCGCTTAAAACTACGGGTGCGAGCAACGGGCAGACTATTGTTGGCTGCATTTCCACAGGGGTTCACGGTTCGGCGTTGGATGTGGGTTCCGTGCAGGATTATGTGGTGGGAATTAATTTAATTATCGGCCCCAATCCCGAAGACAATGTTTATTTGGAGCGCCACACAAAACCGGGGCTTACCAATGATTTTGCCAAAAAAATAAACGCAAAAGTAATTCGGAATGATGGACTTTTTAACGCCGCTTTGGTTGGTTTGGGCTCTTTTGGGTTTGTGCACGGCGTGCTGCTGGAAGCCGAAAATCTTTTTTTATTGAAACGATATGTGCGGAAAATCGACAAGAAAATTGCATTGGATCTCGCAAAAACAATGGATTTCAAGAATTCCACATTTAAAATTGAAGAGGAAGTTGATGCTGAAGGAAAACCGTTGCGGCCTTATCATTATAAGGTTTTTATGAATCCATACAACAATGAAAATGAATATGTGGTGGAAGTGATATACAAAAAACCATTTAAAACGCCCTATCCCGATCCTTTTACAAAAATCCAAAAATCAATTTATCGCGATTTGATTTATTTGTTCATTAAAATCAGTGAAACTTTTCCAAACAGTATTCCCTGGTTTATAAAACAGTTGAAAAACACCATACTTCCCGCGGTAAATGAAGAAACCATCGGAACTTTGTACGAAACCTTTTGGGATGCTGCCTACCAAGGTCCCGCCTTCGCGTGTTCCGTTGGGGTTGACAGCAAGGATTCCGTGAAAGCTTTGGAAGTTTTGACCGAAATGACCAAAAATGAAGGACCAATTCCCGGTATTTTTGCCATGCGTTTTGTGAAACAATCGGAAGCTACGCTGGCCTTTACAAAATTTCCCATTACGTGTATGCTTGAAATTGATGGGGTGCTTTGGAAAAAAACTAAAAAAATGATGGGTCTTGAGGAATACGGCAAAAGGATCATTGAAGTGCTTCAGCAAAACAATATTCCGTTCACGTTGCACTGGGGAAAAAATGCAGACTGGGGTTTTCCCGGACTGGCGGAATATATGTATAGCGAAAAAGTAAAAGTCTGGAAAGAATACCGTAGCAGTTTGCTGTCAAAGGAAATGGCCAAGGTTTTTTCAAACGATTTTCTTGACATTCTTAAACTATCAGATTTTGAGGAAAATGCACCTGAAGATTTGATTGCTTCAATAGATTAGATTGCTTTCTAAAAAAAATGAATATTATTCTGCTTTCCACAGGAATTTTCAACCCATCAAAAAAGGGGAATTATTGGCTCACCAAGATGGAAAACCCATTTACAGCAAATGGAATCCCTATATTTTCATGCCGCTGTACCAAAGTCAAGGGAATGATGGTTTTTTGTGGTGGAAGAGTTTTAAATTTTTCCGATTCTTATAAGCTTTTAAAATCGGATTCCCGCGCCAATTTTAATTTGATTGTAGTTCAAACTGAATCGATTGTCAGCAATTTTATTATACGTTTGAATATAATGAAAATTGCCCTGTAAATAAAAAACTGTTACTTAAATCATATTGGACTCCCAGTTTCATGTTAAAGCCGGGATCACTTTCCTTTTGCTTTTTTATGGTAGTAAAATCATCATATGTATAATAATATTCATAATTATAAGAAGCATAAGTAAATCCGAAAGCGACATAAGGATGAAGATTGGGTACCGAAGCTATGTTCAATTCGGCAACGCCATTAATATGGTGGAAAAACAAATTCCTGTCCAAATCATTGTAATACTCCGCAAAGTTGCTCTTCATAAAAGTAAAAGTATAAGCTGCTCCAATATTCAGCATTTCCTTTTTTAAAAACCAATACTTAAAATTCCCCTCGGCGATACCTATATACCGTTGCATTCCGTTAGAAAAGCCGAAAGGATAATTCACCTCAACACTAAAATTCTTATTTTGGGAGAAGGTTGTGGTGGCAAATAAAAGCAAGAGCATGGTAACGAATTTTTTCATTCTTTAAATTTTAGTTTTTAATTGGCCAATATAGGTTAATAAAACTTGAAGGCGCTTCAATCCCTAATTATTAAATTACATTCAAATTTGATTTCGAAATCATTTATCCCTATTCAAAATCTTATACTCTTCATAACACCCACTGATAGCATCTAAAATCTGCAGATCGTTGGCCGTGCGGATGAAGTCTTTGGAATAACTGCATTTATTCAATATTTCATCTATGTCCGCACGTTCCAGTTGGAGCACGGCCATGAGCGTTTCCCTGTCAAATTTGCTTTGGAGTAGGTTTCGAA
>JBEBRF010000187.1:0-3615 GCA_040394975.1 Aequorivita soesokkakensis | reverse complement strand
CCCTAACCCTTGGGCAGGAATTTAGCGGGTATGCGGCACAATTGGAATACGGAATAAAAGCGTTAAAAAATACTCTTCCACATTTGGCCGAGTTAGCTTTGGGCGGAACTGCCGTTGGAACCGGTTTAAACACTCCAAAAGGTTATGATACAATGGTTGCTGAATACATTGCAAAATTTACTGAATTGCCTTTTGTAACTGCAAAAAACAAATTTGAAGCACTTGCCGCGCACGATGCTTTGGTTGAAAGTCACGGTGCTTTAAAGCAGCTGGCTGTTTCATTGAACAAAATAGCAAACGACGTACGGATGCTCGCCAGCGGCCCGCGAAGCGGAATCGGAGAAATCAATATTCCTGCAAACGAACCGGGTTCTTCCATTATGCCCGGAAAAGTAAATCCTACGCAATGCGAAGCTTTGACGATGGTTTGCGCACAAGTTATCGGGAACGATATGGCAATTGCTGTTGGCGGAATGCAGGGACAATTTGAATTGAATGTTTTTAAACCAGTAATGGCTGCCAATTTCCTTCAATCGGCACAATTGATTGGGGATGCCTGTGTGTCGTTTGACGTGCATTGTGCCCAAGGAATTGAGCCTAATTATGAAGTGATTAAAAAACAATTGAACAATAGTTTGATGCTTGTAACTGCGTTGAATCCAAAAATAGGTTATTACAAAGCTGCCGAAATTGCAAACACAGCCCATAAAAACGGAACTACCTTAAAAGAAGAAGCTGTAAATCTCGGTTATCTAACTGCGGAAGAGTTTGATGAATGGGTAAAGCCCGAAGATATGATTTAAGATTTTAGATTAACGATTGTAGATTTTTTACCACGAATTCACGAATTATTATATAAAATATTCTTGAATTCGTGGTTTTTATTTTCCGCCTATCCAAATTTTCCCTTTTGGAATAAAATATACTTTTTCTTTTTCACCAGAAGAATTTTCCACAATCTCGTTTCGATATCCTTTCTTTTTAGCTTTATTCAATAATCTTCTTTCAGAAAAGAATTCATCCAGATATAAAAAATTTTCTTGAGATACTTCATTCTCAAAAAGAAATTCTTCATCAACGGCGCATTCCCATTTAAGATCTGAACTCATTGAACTTATAAGATTCGAGTTATTTTTTTTGAAATTTATCTTTGAAAAAGAATTTTCAAATTTTACGATATTTTCTTTAATTCCACAAACAACTTCAGATTTTGTTATTCTCGGCTCATTCAGCCAAATTTTTAGATAATAGGGTTGATCTAACTTTTCCAATTGGGATTTCCAATTATCATAAATTATTTCAAGACCATCTAAAATCATATTTTTTGTACATCCGTTCGGCTCACTAAGCGTACTGTTGGTTATTGGCTGATTCATCCAAGGCAAAATATTAATTCTTTCATATCGATAATTAAATTCTTTTAATCTTTCAATGTCTAAATCAATATTGTTATCTATCCATTTGTGAATATTTTTCTGAATTCTTAAATGCCCTCTAATTTTTTTCAGCCTCATAAGTATAATCTCTTTGAACTAAATTGAAAATAGATTATTCAATCTTTCTTCTTTTCTTCCCATAAAATTTTTTATACCTAAAATACGCCACAACACTTAATATCACTGCGAAAATTGTAATATACCAAACAAAAGTTGGCGTTGCCGGCGCATCGCCACTTGCGTAGGAATGCAGGCCACTTAAATAGAAATTTACCCCAAAATAAGTCATCATAATGGAGGCGTAAGCAAAAAGCGCAAAAACATTGAACGTCCATCGGCCACGAAGTCCGGGCACCAATCTGGCGTGGATTACGAAGGCGTAAATCATAATACTAATCAACGCCCAAGTTTCTTTCGGGTCCCACCCCCAATAACGTCCCCAACTCTCGTTGGCCCACTGTCCACCCAAAAAGTTTCCGATGGTCAATAAAACCAATCCGGCCGTTAAGGCCATTTCAGTTATTACGGTAAGTTCGCTGATGTTAATTTCCATCCGTTTAAAATTTCCCTTGGTAGTGAAAATCATTAGAAATAAAGAGGTAACCGCCAAAATCATTCCCAGGGTAAAGGGCCCGTAGCTCATAACGATAACGGCTACGTGAATCATCAACCAATAACTATCCAAAACGGGCTGAAGGTTTGCAATGGATGGGTCCAACCAGTTTTCATGTGCCACCCAAAGGATTATTGCGCCCACAAAAGCCGTTGAAGCCACCGTTAAGTCGCTTTTCCGCCCAAAAGAAAGACCGAAGAAAACCGTGGCCCAGGCCACATAGATTACAGATTCATAGGCATCGCTCCACGGGGCGTGCCCGCTCACATACCACCGCAGCGCCAATCCGAGGGTCATTAAAATGAAGAAGGCCCACATTAAAACTTTTGACCCCTTGATCAACCATCGCAATAGCTTCCTATCTTTAAAAAGTTGTGCAATTATAAAGACGAACATCAAGATTCCGAAAACCGCGAAATATTTATAAAGTCGGTTAAATATATCCACTTGGTTATAAAAGGTTTCGGCGCGCAATCGGTTTTCCGAAGGCATAACCTCGGCCCCGTATTTTTTCTGAAAATTGGTGATGCTCTGCAGAAATTCTTCGGCTTGGGTGTAATCTCCCGTTTGCCTTGCCTTCTTCAGGCTGTCAAAATATAGGGGCAATATATTCTTAGCGTAGAGAGAGTCCATTCCCTTCAAATTGGTTTCTCCCAACTCGGGAAATGAAACCCATTTATTGCCCGCGTCATCCGGGATTGGAAATATTTTCAGCACACTTCCGCTCATGGCGGCATTCAATAGTGAAAAGTTTTCGTGTGCCCTTATAAAATCCTTTTGAAATTGGTTTGGGGTTGAAGTGCGGGTAGCGGCTTCCAAAAAGGGTTCCAACTTGTAGTTTCCTTTTTCGTCAAACAGATCCAACAGGGCTATATCCTTTTGCCCCTCGGGAACACCCGCAACATGGCGAATGCTGTCGTTTCCTCGCTTTAGGGCTATCAACGGAACTTCCACCCATAAGCGCGGGAACTCGCTCATTGAAATAAAAACCTGATTGGCGTTTAAGCCTTCATAATGGTCGCTGCGGCTAATTTTTCGCAAAAGTTCACTCGCAAAGGTATTGATAGGCTTCATGCGGCCGTTGTCCTGAATTATCAAATGACCAAATTTTGCGGCGTGCTCAACACTAACGGCATTCGCTTTTATTAACGAATCAATTTGCTGTTTTGGAACTGTGGTATGCGCCGGGGATTGGGCCATTGCCGAAAGTGAAAAGAACAAAGCCAAAATCATGCCCATGCCTGCCTTCTTTTTCTTGATACGGCTCAGGATTTTTTCAAGATTTTTGAAGCGGCTTCCTTTAAAGAAAAGAATTCCCATTAATCCAATGTATAGGAAAAAGTAACCGATATAGGTAATCCAAGTTCCCCACCAGTCATGGTTCACTGATAAGATGGTCCCGCCCTCATCCGGGTCAAAGCCCGATTGAAAAAACCGGAAACCTTGATGGTCCAGTACATTGTTCATAAAAATGTCTGCATCAAAATGTGTTTCATCGTCATTTATAACGGTAACCTTGCTTTTGAAAGAGGAATACCCTTTTTCAGTGCCGGGATATTTTTCGGC
>JBEBRF010000186.1:0-3625 GCA_040394975.1 Aequorivita soesokkakensis | reverse complement strand
CTTACAAAAACTATCAGTACGGTTATGTTGTTGATTTTGCAGATATCTCTACAGCATTTGATCGAACCAATCAACTCTATTTTCAGGAGTTGCAAGAACAGTTAGGCGATGAGATGGAAATGTATTCGTATCTCTTCAAATCGAAAGAGGAGATTAAAACGGAGATCAACGAAATCCAAGAAACGCTATTTCATTACGACACGGAGAACCAAGAGATTTTCTCTCAACAAATTACTGCGATACATGATAAGCATGAATTGTTACGATTGGTCAAAGCGCTGCGTACGGCCAAAGAACTGAAAAACATTATTGCGATCAATGGATACGAAGGTCTGGGAGAATTGGTAGACTTCAGTGTTCTCAACCGTTTATTGTTGGAAGCTCAAAGTCGCTTGGATAACCTGAATTTCGTAGAAAGTCTAGAAAATAGTGATGAAACCCGTAACCTTTTGGACGCAGCATTGGAAGATATTGTTTTCCAATTTATTAAAGTAGGTGAAGAGGAATTGCGATTGGCAGATGAGTACAAAGATCAATTGCGTAAAACTAGGGAAGCCTTGCAGCAAAACTTCGATACAGGAGATCCGGAGTTTATCAGTTTGAAAGAAGAATTGGAACGTATATTTCGTAAAAAAAATCTTTCTGAAACCAATCAAGAAGATATGGTCGAAAATATGCAGCTGCTCCGCAAAATATACGATCAGGCTAAAGAACTGAATCGTAAAAATACCTTGCTACGAGCGAAGTATGATCACGATGAAAAATATGCGCGTATCCATAAGCGATTAACGGAAAAAGGTAATCTCTCCGCAAAGGAAATCCAACTGCATAGAGCTTTGATGCAAGTGAAGCTCGAAGTAGATGTAAAACTGGAAGGGCAAGAGGATATCTTGGAAAACCAGGCCTGGTTCGACCGCTATGTCGTGAAGTTGGTCGCTCAACAGTTTGTCGTAAAGGAGAAAATGGAGTTAGACGCCACGACGCGTCAGAATATAAGTAATTTGATTGGAAAAGAGTATAACCAATTACGCGGAAATATATAAAACATGACACACGATATTACCTATACCACGAAAACCAAACAGCTGATTGATAGCCTAAAAAGCGTATGTGCCAATTACGGTTTGGGTAACGATGGCGACGAATATAAAATTATAACACAAGTTTTTTTGTATAAGTTTTTAAATGACAAATTCCGATTTGAAGTCAAAAGACTGAGACCTGAATTGGCCGATAACAAGGCGTTTTATCAGAACTTGAAAAAGCTCTATGATAGTGATATTAATCAGTATGATTTGTTGATGGACTTGCTAGATGAAAACGTACCTCGTCTAAAGCCACACCAACTGATTTCATATTTGTACAATATTCAAAATGCCGCTGATTTTGCCAAAACATTTGACGACACCTTACGGGATATTAGCATTGAGAACGCAGATGTATTTTCCATCAAATCATTTTCGGGTGCTAAAGATACACTTTTCGATGAATTGAGTAACTACATCAAGGATGCTTCGCAACGGGATGACTTCTGTAGGGCACTTATCAATAAATTGTTTGAGTTTAGTTTTGAGGAGAGTTTTGAAGACTACTTTACAGAGAAATACGATTTCTTTAAAGATATTTTCGAGTATCTCATCAAGGACTACAACTCAGATTCGGGAGGTAAATATGCGGAGTATTATACGCCTAATGCTGTAGCGCGTATTATTGCCAACATCCTGGTAAAAGGTGATGTGAAAAGGGCACGTTGTTATGACCCCAGTGTGGGGTCCGGCTCGCTGTTGATGTCCTTAGCACACAATATTGGTGAAGATAGATGCACGATCTATTCGGAAGATATTTCACAGAAGTCGAGTACCATGTTGCGATTGAATTTGATCCTGAATAATTTGACGCATAGCATTCCAAATGTGATCAAGACCAACACCATTGCACAACCGTACTATCTGGATAAGTTAAAATTCGACTACATCGTTTCGAATCCACCCTTTAAATTGAATTTCTCTGATTTTAGGGAAGACCTGGATACCGATCGCTTTAAAGAACGTTTTTTTGCGGGGATTCCGAAGGTAAAACCCAAAGAACCTGAAAAGATGGAAATCTATTTGTTATTTATCCAACACATTATGCACAGTTTAACCGATACTGGGAAAGCTGCTATCGTTGTACCCACGGGATTTATCACCGCACGAAGTGGTATAGAAAAGAAAATTCGAGAAAGACTGATTGACAAAGGCTGGCTGCGCGGTGTGGTCAGTATGCCAAGTAATATTTTTGCCAGCACTGGCACCAATGTTTCTGTTTTGTTTATAGATAAACAGGCCGGTAGAGAACAGATTGTGCTAATGGATGCTAGTAAATTAGGAGAAACGGTAAAAGAAGGAAAAAAGCAACGTACAGTACTAAACAAGAAAGAAGAAGCAAGGATTGTCAACACCTTTCACAATAAAGAAGTGATAGAAGACCTGAGTGTGGTAGTGAGTGCTGAAGAGATTAAAGCGAAAAACTATAGCTTGTCTGCAGGTCAATATTTTGAAGTAAAAATTGAGTATGTGGATATCACGCCGGAAGAATTTGCTGATAAAATGAATGGCTTTGAAAGCCGATTGGTTAAGCTTTTTAAAGAAGGGAATAAGTTGGATGCTGAAATTCAGAAGCAGTTGAAAGGGTTGAGATATGAGTAATTGGAGAAGAGTCGATGAAATTATAACATACCATGGAAAAGGAGTAACACCTAAGTATGTGGATAAGAGCTCTATCATTGTATTGAACCAAAAATGTATAAGAAATAATAAAATTGATTATTCATTTGCTCAATATATTGATGAAAACAAAATTTATAATGAAGAAAAATTTTTGAAAATAGGTGACATACTTATAAATTCAACAGGTCAAGGAACAGCGGGAAGAGTCGCATTGGTTGAATATATTCCTGAAAACTTTAAAATTATTGTTGACTCACACATTTTAGTCTTGAGAACAAATAATTTTTTCGAATCAAAATGCCTGAATTATAGCCTATTTTCTATTGAGTCAACCCTGCAGAAATTTATGGATGGCAGCACTGGTCAAGGTGAGTTTGATAGGGTTAGATTATTTAACGTAAAAGTAGGGTATTCAAGAGATATTAGCACTCAACAAAAAATAGCGTCTGTTCTTTCCGCATTAGACGATAAAATCGAGCTGAACAATAAAATCAATGCTGAACTGGAGCAAATGGCGAAATTGCTATATGATTATTGGTTTGTACAGTTTGATTTTCCGAATGAAGAAGGTAAACCCTATAAATCGTCAGGCGGTAAGACGGTGTATAATGAGGTGTTGAAAAGGGAGGTTCCGGAGGGGTGGGAAGTTCAGGTGTTTAGTGATTGGATCAAGGAGACTAAAGCTGGAGATTGGGGTAAAGACACAGAAGAGGGTAACTATACCGAAAGAGTCTATTGTGTTAGAGGAGCGGATATCAATGGGCTTAATGGAAAAGGAGAAGTAAAAGCGCCGCAACGGTTTATCTTGAAAAATAATTTGTCAAAAGCACTAAAAGCAAATGATTTCATTATAGAGATATCGGGAGGTAGTCCAACGCAATCTACAGGGAGAATTGCTTTATTGACAAATAAGACCT
>JBEBRF010000185.1:0-3721 GCA_040394975.1 Aequorivita soesokkakensis | reverse complement strand
AATCAGCAATCAGCAATCAGCAATCAGCAATCCCCAATCCCCAATCAGAAATCGTAAATCGTCAATCGTAAATCGTAAATCGAAAATCAATTCAATCCTGCCACTCGGCAATAAAAAGATTGGTGTCGCGCGTGCCGCCGTTGTTCCGGTTTGATGAAAAAGCCAAATATTTCCCGTCATTTGAAAACACCGGAAAAGCGTCAAAAGTGCTGCTGTGGGTTACGCGCTCCAGATTTTTTCCGTCAATATCAATCAAATACAGATTGAAGGGAAACCCTCTTTCCGATTCGAAATTACTTGAAAACAAAATCTTTTCCCCGGAAGGGTGGAAGAACGGCGCCCAATTGGCATTGCCCAAATGCGTCAATTGCCGAAGATCACTACCGTCCGCGTTACAAATGAACAGTTCCATTTCAGTGGGCTGCACCAAACCTTGAGCGAGTAAATCTTTGTATTCTTTGATGGCTGCTTCGGTTTTTGGGCGCGAGGCGCGGAAAATAAGTTTGCTTCCATCGGGCGAAAAGAATGCGCCGCCGTCGTAGCCCAATTCATCGGTAATTTGTTTTACGTTTTTCCCGTCAATATCCATCGTGTAAAGTTCCAAATCGCCGCTACGGATTGAGGTGAAAACTATTTTATCGCCTTTTGGCGAAACGGTTGCTTCGGCGTCGTAGCCGGGTTCATCAGTCAATTGTGCGGTTATGTTGCCTTGCAGATCGGCAACAAAAATGTCGAAACTATCATAAATGGGCCACACATATTTTCCGTCTTTTTTCAACGGCGCCTCGGGACAATTTTCGTCCTTTAAATGGGTGCTTCCGTACACAATGTGCTTTCCGTCCGGCATAAAATAGCTGCAGGTTGTCCGGCCTTTTCCGGTGCTCACCATCGGTGGTTGCTGGTCTTTGAAGGTTTCGTCAACATTCATCAAAAACATTTGGTCGCAGTTTACGCCCCATTTTTCGTAATTGCTTTGGAAAATGAGTTTGCTATCGTCAAAACTCCAATACGCCTCGGCATTATCGCCGCCAAAGGTGATCTGGCGTATGTTTTTGAAATGTTTTTCATCGGGATAAATTAAGGTATCGTTGGTTTGAGGATCGAGAACGGCTTTTGCGCTTTTTTCGGTTTCCGTATTTTGCTGATTTGTAGGTTCTTTTGCATTATTTTTACAGCCAACAAAAACGCAGACAATAATTAGGGTGTATATTAATTTCATTTTAATGTATTTTTGCGCAAAAATAATGATATGCGTTCGATTATAGTAATTTTTTTGGCAATAGTAATGTTTTCCTGCAAGCAAGCAAATGTGAAACAGACCGTGAGTATGCGGGAAGATGTTTCCATCCTGGCCGCCGATAGTTTGAACGGAAGAAAAACGGGATCCGAGGGCGAACGGAAAGCCGCAGAATATATAGCAAAACGCTTTGCTGATTTGAAATTGCAGCCAAAGGGAACCGATGGTTTTTTTCAAAAATTCACTTTTAAAGCCAGCAAAAATCCACACCAAGAGGCTCATTTTACTTCGGAAGAAAACGATAGCACCAAAACCGCGGAAAACGTAATTGCATATTTAGACAACAATGCCGAAAATACGGTCGTAATCGGCGCACATTACGACCATTTGGGAATGGGCGGCGAAAGTTCGCTATTCCGCGAAGGCGAAGCGATCCACAACGGTGCCGATGATAATGCGAGTGGCGTGGCAATGATGCTGCATTTGGCGGATTCACTTCTAAAGAACAATTCTCCTAAAAACAACAATTATCTTTTTATCGCTTTTTCCGGGGAAGAGGAAGGGCTTTTGGGTTCAAATTATTTCGTAAAAAACCCGACGATCGACATTAAAACGATTACTTATATGCTAAATATGGATATGGTGGGAAGGTTGAATTCGGAAAAAACATTGGCGGTTTACGGCGTGGGGACTTCACCAATTTTGAAGCAAACCGTAAATGCAAATGCCGGCGATTTAAAAATTTCCGAAAACGAGAGCGGCGTTGGGCCGAGCGACCATACTTCGTTTTATTTGGCCGATATTCCGGTGCTGCATTTTTTTACCGGGCAGCACGAAGATTACCACAAACCCAGCGATGACACCGAAAAAGTGAATTTTGCGGGAATGGAAATGGTTTCCAATTATATTTTCAGCATCATAAAAGATTTGGATTCACAACAAAAACTTCCTTTCCGAAAAACCAAAAACGAAAGCGAAGTAGTGCCCGATTTTAAGGTGACTTTGGGCGTTGTACCCGATTATCTTTTCAGCGGAAAAGGAATGCGGATTGATGGCGTGAGCGAAGACAAACCTGCACAAAAAGCAGGACTGCAAAAAGGAGATATCGTAGTAAAAATGGGCGAGCACGAAGTAACCGATATGATGAGTTATATGAAAAGTCTTTCAAAATTTGAAAAGGGGCAAACTGCAATAGTTACTGTTGATAGAAGCAGGGAATTGATTGAAGTTGAGGTTACTTTTTAGGAATTTTGAGGTATATTTGGGTAAATTAAGAAGTTATGGAAAACACAAAACTTAAAGAAAAACTGCAAGTTCAATTTTCTGAAATTATTGAAGACGAAAAAAATTTATTGTACTTAGAAAGGATTTTTGAGGACATAAATGATAAAGAGTATATTTCGAAAGTGCCCGAATCACATTATAAAATAGTTGATGAGCGGAGGAGAAAACATTTAGCAGGGGAAACGGAATCCCTTTCTTGGGAAGTTGTTAAGGGAAAAATTATTAAAAAGCATGGCTTTTGAGTTATTCATTAAACCCGAGGCTGAAGAGGAAATTAATCAAGCTGTGGATTGGTATGAAGGTAAGCAATTGGGTTTAGGCTATGATTTTTTAATACATCTACAAAGTTATTTTGATATTCTTAAAACTGAAGTTCCCATATTTGAACTGAAAAGAATGCCCAGCTATCGCGAACTGCCTCTCGGTAGATTCCCATATGTGATTATTTATGAACTGCTGGATGAAACCGTTGTCATCTATTCCGTTTTCAATACCAGTCAGGATCCGCTTCGAAAACGAAAATAAATTATTCGTAAAAAAAACCTCACAGGTCTTTGAGACCTGTGAGGTTTGAATCTATTAATCACTTTTAGGAAATTACATCATCCCGGGCATTCCACCGCCCATACCGCCTGGCATTCCGCCACCGGCATTTTCTTCTTTTATGTCAACCAAAGCACATTCTGTGGTAAGGATCATTCCGGCAACCGAAGCGGCGTTTTCAAGCGCGATACGGGTTACTTTTTTCGGATCGATGATTCCGGCTTTTAGCATATCGACATATTTTTCAGTTTTGGCATCATAACCGAAGTTTTTCTTGCCTTCCAAAACTTTGTTGATTACAACTGAACCTTCCCCACCTGCGTTTTCCACGATGGTGCGAAGTGGCGATTCAATAGCGCGGGCTACAATTTGAACGCCCGTTGTTTCGTCTAAACTCTCGGTAGTAAGTTTCTTCAAAGTTTCAATAGCGCGAACCAAAGCCACGCCGCCACCGGCAACGATTCCTTCTTCCACGGCCGCGCGGGTTGCGTGAAGGGCATCATCAACACGGTCTTTTTTCTCCTTCATTTCCACTTCGGAAGCGGCACCAACGTAAAGAACTGCAACACCTCCGGCAAGTTTTGCCAAACGCTCTTGCAATTTTTCTTTGTCATAATCGCTTGTGGTCGATTCTATTTGTGATTTTATTTGGTTCAC
>JBEBRF010000184.1:0-3878 GCA_040394975.1 Aequorivita soesokkakensis | reverse complement strand
CTCAGCAAAGGGTTGAGCTACACCGTAATCGCCGACCATCTTTTCCTTTCGCCCAGCACTGTCAGAAAACATATTGAAAATATCTACAAAAAATTGCAGGTGCACAGCAAGATTGAAGCCGTTCAAAAAGCGCGCAACCACAATATTATTTAGAAATGATGTTAAGGGTGCATGTAGATACTGTGGTTTCTATTGTGCTCTGCGTTCTCTGCGCCTTTGCGGTTAAATTCGTTGGTGGCTGATTTTCCAAAATAAATCGTAGTTTTATGTTTCATTTTTGAAAAATTATTTAAAAACGAAATATGAAAAAAATCTCCTTACTATCACTTTCCCTTCTTTTTATTGGAACAGGCGCCGTTTTTTCCCAACAGAAAAATACCGTTATCGAAAACATCCAAAAGGAAGCTTACGAAAATTCCCAACTTGAAATCCTCGGCCATGAACTACTCGACGACATCGGCCCACGATTGGTCGGCACACCCCAAATGAAACAAGCGCACGACTGGGCCGTGGCAAAATATAAAAGCTGGGGAATTTCCGCAGAAAACCAACAATATGGCGAATGGAAAGGTTGGGAGCGGGGCATTACGCACATTGATATGGTCCACCCACGAATCCAGACTTTGGACGGCACACAATTGGCGTGGAATCCCGGCACGTCATCAAAAGGCATAACTGCGGAAGTGATCGTGCTTCCGGAAATTAAGGATTCCATTTCCTTTAAAAATTGGTTGCCCAATGTGAAAGGGAAATTCGTGATGATAGCGATGAAGCAGCCCACGGGAAGACCGGACGATAATTGGGAAGAATTCGCTACGCCGGAATCTTTCGAAAAAATGAAAAATGAAAGAGAGGAACAAACCAAGGCATGGAATGAAAATATAAAAAGAAGCGGTTACAGCAGCAGAAGTATTATTCCAGTTTTGGAAGAAGCAGGAGCCGCCGGGATCGTTGATTCCTATTGGTCCAAAGGTTTTGGGGCGAACAAAATCTTCGGTGCGCGCACCAAAAAAATCCCAACCGTAGATATTGAATTGGAAGATTACACCATGCTGTACCGAATGGTGGAACACGGCGATAAACCAAAAATAAGGGTGGTGGCCGAATCAAAGGATTTAGGAATTGTGCCAACTTTCAATACAATCGCAGAAATAAAAGGTACCGAAAAACCGGAGGAATACGTAATTCTTTCAGCGCATTTCGATTCTTGGGACGGCGGTACGGGAGCAACCGATAACGGAACGGGAACGTTGGTAATGATGGAAGCAATGCGGATTCTGAAAAAAGTATATCCAAACCCAAAACGCACAATTTTGGTGGGCCATTGGGGAAGCGAAGAACAGGGATTGAATGGTTCGTCCGCATTTGTGGAAGACCATCCCGAAATTGTGAAAAATATTCAGGCCGTCTTCAACCAAGACAATGGCACGGGAAGAGTTGTAAAAATTAATGGTGCGGGTTTCGTGCATTCGTATGATTATATGTCGCGTTGGTTACGGGCGGTTCCCGATACCATTAGTAAAAATATTGAAACCACTTTCCCCGGTTGGCCGGCTCGCGGTGGTTCAGACAATGCGAGTTTCATTGCTGCCGGTGCGCCCGCTTTCAGTTTGAGTTCGTTGAGTTGGGCTTACTGGAATTACACTTGGCACACCAACCGCGACACATACGATAAAGTTGTTTTTGACGATGTGCAAAGCAATGTAATCCTCACGGCAATTTTGGCATATATGGCTTCCGAAGACGATTCAAAAACTTCACGAGAACAAGTTATTTTGCCGATTGATGAAAAAACAGGGGAACGGCAGACTTGGCCAACACCACGGGTTCCGGAAAGAAAAGGCGGAATGTAAACATAAAAGCACCAAAAAAAATAAAACCCCAAATTCCAATTTTATCTTTTGGAATTTGGGGTTTTATTTTTTTTGGAATTTGTCGAGTTTTGTCAGTTCGAGCGCAGTCGAGAACTACTTCAGTTGAAAAGCATCTTTAACTTTTTCAACAAAATCCAGCTTTTCCCAAGTGAAAAGCTCCACTTCCTTTTCAATTTTTCCGTTGTACGGGCTTTCGAAAGTTTTGGTGATTACTTGCGGATTTCTTCCCATATGCCCGTAAGCTGCAGTTTCGGAATAGATCGGGTTTCTTAATTTCAATCTTTTTTCAATCGCAGCGGGGCGCATATTGAAAATTTCTGAAACCTTTTTGGCCACTTCACCATCGGAAATTTTCAGATTGGAGGAATTATAGGTATTCACTAAAATCGAAGTTGGTTCTACAACCCCAATTGCATACGAAACCTGCACCAAAACTTCATCAGCAACGCCGGCAGCAACAAGGTTTTTAGCGATATGTCGTGCCGCATACGCTGCACTTCTATCCACTTTGCTTGGGTCTTTTCCGCTGAAAGCGCCGCCGCCATGCGCGCCTTTTCCGCCGTAAGTGTCAACAATGATTTTCCGTCCCGTTAATCCAGTATCGCCGTGCGGGCCACCGATTACGAATTTTCCGGTGGGATTTATGTGATAAACTATTTCATTATTGAATAAATTTTGGACGTATTCCGGCAATTGTTTTTTCACCCGCGGAATCAAGATTTCCTTTATGTCCTTTTTGATTTTTGAGAGCATTTTTTCGTCCTCATCAAAATCATCGTGCTGGGTGGAAACTACAATCGCAACGATTTTCTGCGGAATATTGTCGTCGCTATATTCAATGGTAACCTGGCTTTTTGCATCAGGGCGCAAGTATTTTATTTCAGAATTTTCACGGCGAAGATCGGCCAATTCAATCAAAATTTTATGCGAAATATCCAACGCCAACGGCATATAATTTTCGGTTTCCTTTGTGGCATAACCGAACATCATCCCTTGGTCGCCGGCGCCCTGTTCCTCTTTGTTTTCGCGGTCCACGCCTTGGTTGATGTCTTGCGATTGTTCGTGGATCAACGAAATAACGCCACAGGAATCGCCACTGAATTTATATTCGCCTTTTGTGTAACCAATTTTGTTGATCACATCTCGCGCAATGGTTTGCACGTCTAAATAGGTATTGCTCTTCACTTCGCCCGCCAAAACTACCTGTCCGGTGGTAACCAAAGTTTCGCAAGCAACTTTACTTTCTGGGTCGAAAGCCAAAAAATTATCCAAAAGCGCATCGCTAATTTGATCCGCAACTTTGTCTGGGTGTCCTTCGGAAACGCTTTCCGAGGTAAATAGGTAAGCCATAATTTCTATTTAAAATTTTATAAAAACTGAACTGACGTAGGACAAAAAGACATAGGACGAAAGACTAAAATTATTTCTTATTTTAAATTGGCTACATAATAGTCCTAAGTCCTATGTCCAAAAGTCCTAAGTCACTTTAAAAAAATTTGACGGATGCGCCGAAGGGTAGTTTTCACTGCCTTTAGCATTTTTTATTGAGGTTGCAATCAGTCAAATTTTTCCTCTTAAATTGTCTTGGGCAAAAGTAAAAAAATTAAACGAACCGCAATTTTATTTGAAGTTTTTTGAGGAATTATTTGGTTATTAAAATTTTCTGACGCAATATTTGCGCCACACAAAGTTCAAAACTTTATTGAAATGTTATCAAGAAAGGCCGAGGGAATAGACCCTATGACGCCTTAGCAACCCTTTCCCCGGAAAGAAGGTGCTACATTCTACAACAATTTTGAAATTTTCAAGATTGGCGATAGATAACGACAAGCCAGTTTTTTCATTCCCCGAAAAAATTGCTTTCATTCTTTTTAACATTTTTCTATTGTTCCGAATTTACTTCGGAATTGACTTTTGGTTTAATCTATTTATTAACTCAAAAAAAATTAGAAAAATGAGTGCAACAAAAATTATCCATTCCATTCCAAGTGATCCGTTAACGGG
>JBEBRF010000183.1:0-3896 GCA_040394975.1 Aequorivita soesokkakensis | reverse complement strand
ATTGAAATAATCAATTACTTAAAAACCCCTCCCTCAATAGCAGAATTGCGGCAAATAATTGAACTTTTAGGCATCAAACCTCTCGATCTTGTAAGGACCCAAGAAAAGGAATGGCAGGAAAATTTTAAGAACAAAAAACTGTCGGACCAAGAAATACTTGCTGCCATGATAGAAAACCCCAAATTGATAGAGCGCCCAATAGCCATAAAAGGTACACGTGCCGCCATTGGCCGACCGCCCGAAAAAGTGCTGGAGATTTTATAGGTGGCTAACCTTTAACAGAAGTTTAGCACAATTCCATTAAACCTCTGCTATTTTCGCGGGTCAAAATGACTAAAAATTTAATGAAGATAGCAATCTCCCTCCTATTTTTTCTTGCCACATCAACCCTGTTGGCACAAAATCCTGACAAAAGACAAATTACGGTAAAAGGTCTCATTCTGGAAGAAGGAACAAATTACCCTTTGGAATATTCCACAGTGGCATTCATAAACAAAGACGGGAAGATTGTTACCGGTGGCATCACCGATGTCAATGGCGAATTTAACATTGACGTGCCCAGTGGGGTTTATACGGTCCGGTATGAATTTATTTCCTATAAAACCAAGGAACTCACCAACCAAAACCTTACGAAAAACATCACGCTCCCCACCGTAAGATTGGCCTTGGACGCCGCAAGCCTCGATGAAGTAGTGGTTCGAGCAGAAACAACCGAAGTACAAGTGAGGCTCGACAAAAAGATATATAACATTGGGAAAGACCTTACCGCGGGCGGGGCAACGGTTAGCGATGCACTCAACAACGTGCCTTCCGTGACAGTAGATGTGGACGGGGCTATTGCCCTACGGGGAAATGAAAATGTACGCATATTAATTAATGGGAAACCCTCCGCAATTGCTGGTTTTGGTTCCACTGATGCGCTAAGGCAGCTTCCCGCGGAAGCCATTGAGCGCGTTGAGGTAATCACATCGCCCTCCGCCAGATATGATGCAGAGGGAACGGCCGGAATTTTGAACATTATTCTTAAAAAGGAAAAAACCCTTGGGCTCAACGGATCTCTCAGCACCAGCTTGGGCGTTCCCCTGAACAGCAGCGCTTCCGGCAATATCAATTTACGGACCGACAAATTCAACATTTTTAATACTACTGGGGTGTATTATCGAAACGGCCCCGGTAGCGCATATTTCAACAATAATTATTTTTCGCGACCCCTTTTTGATTCCGACGGCAACCCCATTCTCGATGATGAAGGAAACCCCATAATCCGAAATCCGCAATATGACCAAGTGATTGAAAGCAGGGAGTATGACCGAATGGGAAAGGGTTTCAACACCAATTTAGGGATTGAATATTTCTTAACCGACAAATCCTCCATTACGGCAAGTGCTTTTTACCGAAAGGGCGATGGCAATGACGAAACCCTAAACACAAACTTAAATTTCAACGAAAACGTTTTGGAAGAAAAGAGAGTGCGGGTTGAAAACGAAAGTGAGGATGATTACAACTATCAGTTTTCGTTGAATTATGAAAACAATTTCAACGACAAAGGCCATAAGTTAACTGTCGATCTTCAATATGATCGGGGCGAGGAAACGGAGCGTTCTTTTATTTCCGAAAGCCGTATCTTCCCGAATTCTACCCGTTTGCCTTCCGAAGAAGTTATCCAAATTGAGAACGAACGCGAATATTTGGCCCAGATTGACTATGTGCTGCCCATTGGCGAAAACGCCCAATTTGAAGCCGGATATCGCGGAGATTTTGAGCAAAACGAAACCGATTATTCCCTTTTTCAAGAAATGGGTACAACAGGGAATTTTGTGAAGAATGACAGCATCTCAAACATATTTGCTTATGATGAAAATGTACACGCGCTGTATTCACAATACGGAAACAAATTTGGAAAATTCTCTTTTCTCTTCGGCCTTCGCCTGGAAAACACCCAAATGAAAGGAAAGGTAAAAGCTGAAAATATTGATCAATCACTTCCGTTCGATTTAAATTTTGACAAGAATTACTTGGACCTTTTCCCCACCGTTAACCTTACCTATGAACTAAAGGAGAACGAAAATGTTACCTTAGGTTATAACCGAAGAATCAACCGTCCGCGAAACTGGTTTATCAATCCATTCCCTTCGCGTTCCAGTGAAGCCAATGTGTTTCAGGGAAATCCGGAGCTGGACCCGGCCTATTCAAGTGCCTTTGACCTTGGATATTTGAAACGCTGGAAGAAAATTACGTTAACCAGCTCGCTTTATTATCAACATGAAACCAATGCCTTTGAAAGGGTGCAGGAAGAAACCGGGGAAGTGACCAGCAACGGCGTGCCAGTTATCCGCACCTTTCCCATCAATCTTTCCACCAACCAACGCTACGGTTTTGAGCTGGGCTTGCTGTACAACCCTACAAAATGGCTAAACCTAAACGGAAGTTTCAATTATTATCTCTTCAAAACGGAAGGATTTTATAACCACGTAGATTACGGAGCCGAAAACACCAGTTATTTTGGACGGTTCAGCAGCAAGGTGAAACTTCCCGCAAAAATTGAATGGCAGACCAATGCATTCTACAGAGGCCCTTCAAACAATTCGCAAACCGAATATGACGGAATTCTTTCAGTAGATATGGCGCTGAGCAAGGATATTATAAACGACAACGCAACCTTGGCCCTGAACGTGAGCGATTTGTTGAACACCCGAAAAAGAAACAGCTTCACCCGTACCGATTCGTTTACCAGCGAAAGTGAATTCCAATGGAGACAGCGGCAGGTAACTTTGACCTTCACCTATCGTTTCAACCAACAGAAACAGCGCCAAAGACCCGAAAGAAATATGGATGATGAAGGCGGCTTTGAAGGTTAACACCACGGATTAATTGCAAATAAAAAAGGGAACCCAATAGGCTCCCTTTTTTTATATAATCATTTTAAATTTATGATTTCAGTTTTTTCTTTTCCTCGCGCTTGATTTTCCAATTTTCATAAAGTGCGCCGCCAATCCAGTAAGGAAGGATGCTTACCAAAAAAATCATTAGCCAAAAACCCATGGTAAGTATGGCCAAAAAAGCAAGAAATCCTAAATATTGTTCGAACGTAAACATAATGCAGCGTTTTATTGATTGATGCCCCAAAGATAAAAGGTTTTTTTATAAAACTACAATAATAAGCTCCCATTTATTCACAACAAATAAACAGCCGTGCGGGTTGAACAACTTTTGGCTTTTCGTTACCTTTGTGCGCAATTCATTAAAAATCATTTCACAATGCAATATAGAATAGAAAAAGACACGATGGGCGAGGTAAAAGTGCCCGCCGATAAACTTTGGGGCGCACAAACCGAACGTTCCTTTGAAAATTTTAAAATCGGCCCGCGTGCCTCTATGCCGTTGGAAATTATTTACGGCTTCGCATATCTTAAGAAAGCCGCAGCCTACACTAATTGCGACCTTGGCGTTCTTTCCGAAGAAAAAAGGGATTTTATTTCCAAAGTTTGTGATGAGATTTTGGAAGGAAAACATGACGATCAATTTCCGTTGGTTATTTGGCAAACCGGAAGCGGCACACAAAGCAATATGAACGTAAATGAAGTGATTGCAAACCGGGCACAACAACTTGCCGGAAAAACCATTGGCGAAGGCGAAAAAACGCTTCAACCGAATGATGATGTAAACAAATCACAATCTTCAAACGATACGTTCCCAACGGGAATGCACATCGCCGCTTATAAAAAATTGATTGAAACCACGCTTCCAGGAGTTGAACAACTTCAGAAAACGCTTTCAAAAAAGGCTGAGGATTTTAAAAGTGTGGTGAAAATTGGCCGTACCCATTTTATGGACGCCACTCCCCTAACCCTTGGGCAGGAATTTAGCGGGTATGCGGCACAATTGGAATACGGAAT
>JBEBRF010000182.1:0-3950 GCA_040394975.1 Aequorivita soesokkakensis | reverse complement strand
ACTGAAAACTGCGACTGAAAACTGCTTGCTTTTTTATCCCCAATTAAATTCTATCACTTTTTCAATTTCGGGGTGAAGGCTGTAAAGCACAGGGCAGGTCCTGCCGGTGTTTTCAAGTATTTTTCGGGCTTTGGTGTCTATTCCGGCGGGAAAATTCAGAACAACTTCAATTTTTGAAATTCTTCGCGGATCGGCTGCCATGGTCTTGGTTACCATTGCCGTGGTGCCGTCCATATTTACGTTCATATCCCGAGCCTTGATTCCCATTACGGTAATCATACAATTGGCCAGCCCAGTAGCCACGGTGTCTGTGGGCGAAAAAGCTTCGCCTTTGCCGTTGTTGTCAATGGGCGCATCTGTGATGAATTTATTGCCCGATTTCAGATGCTCGTTCTCGGTGCGAAGATTTCCCAAATAGGTAACTTTGGCTGTGCTCATTCTACTACTTCAAATTTAAGTTCGTCATTGTATTTCAAAATGTAGGCAGCTTCATTGCGGTAGCCTTTGGAAGTGGTGGGTTTATATCGAAATTTATTTTCAATATATACCGTTTCGCTCTCGGGCATGATGGCGTCATAAACCTCCTTTTCCGCAGCCATCCGAAGCAGCACGTCATAGGTAACATCAAATCCGCGGATTGCATATTTGTTGGGCAAAATGCCATATTTATTTTTATAGCTAATTAAAAATGGATGGCGTTCGCCCTCGTCAATGTTCCGGTTTACGGAAGGGAACGTGAAGTTGAGCTTGGCCAACCGTCTGCTGGAAACTTCGTGCCATTCGTATGCATCATTTTTGTCCAACGTAAATAAGCGCACCCGATAGCTGTTTGATACATTTGAAAGGACATTTAATGCGCTGCTCACCAAAACCGGGTTTTGCGACTCCAGAATTACCCAGTTTTCCATTCCTTCGGTAATTACGGCGTTGATGTCACTGGCCTGAATGTAGCCATTGCCCCGAGGCGAAACGGTTCTTGCCGAAGGGATGGCCGTTTGTATCATCTCGCGTTGTTGCGCTTTTTTGGCGTCTGCGATAATTATAATATTTTTCCCAACGCTGTGATTCTTTATATAGTGGATCATTGTTTTTTGAAGCACGGCATCGGTGGGAATGGTTTGGAACAGATTGTTGTTCATAGCCATTTCCCTATTGCTCAAGGGCGAAAAAACCGGAATGTTTTCCTCTTTCAGAATATTTGAAGCGGTCTCCACATTTTTTTGGAGCAACGGGCCAATAACGGCATCCATGTTTTTGAACTCACTTTTTGAAACAATGGAAGCCACTTTGCTTTCGCTATTTTCGGTGTCATAAACATTTAATGTTACCGAAATTCCTTTGTCTTTGGCAAACTCGGCGGCCATCAGCGCACCGCTGTAAAAATCGAGGGCCACGCGAAGGGTTGGATCTTTTTTGAGCAAATCGGCATCGGTGCTCGTAGTGTCATTGGCGCTGCGGGTTAAACGGAAGGGTAGCAATAAAGCTACATTTTTCATCTTTTTGTTGTCAATTTTATTTTCCAGATTTACTATTTCGATACTTTCGGGGGAAGAAGTATTGTTTTCTTTTGGCAATTTCAAAACCATTCCTTCTTTCAATCCGTCCTTGGCATAAGGGTTTAAGGCCACGATTTCTTCTTCCGAAAGGCCAAATTTTTGTTTTAATCTGAAAAAACCTTCCTTCGGTTTTACTTCGTAATACTCGAAATTTTCATCGTCAATTTCGGCATTTTCAATGACCGTTTTATCGGGAACAATTAAGGTTTGGCCACTTTTTAAGCTTTCGCCCATATTTGGATTGAGGTCTTCAAGTTCTGCAATGCTAACGCCAAATTTACGGGCGATGCCGAATTTTGTTTCCTGTGGCTTCACTGTATATTCTTGGGTCCCGGGGAGCAGGTGACCAGTTTTCGGAATCTCTGAAGTTTCCGAAACACTTGGAATTATCAATATTTCCCCTTTTTTGAGAGACCGCGAATACAGCTCTTTGTTCAATTTTTTTATATCGTCAACGCTCACATTGTATATTTGGGCTATTCCATATAGCGTTTCCTTCTTTTTTACTTTGTGTTCGCGTAGATTGTTGGTAGTCGCGCCGGAGTTCACGCTACTATTCGAAGGAAGTATGAGCACGCTGTTTACTTTCAGGCCGTTCCGCGAATCGGGATTGAGGTTGTAAATGGTTTCCTCGCTAATATTATATTCTTTGGCAATGCTGTAAATGGTTTCCCCTTTCTGAACGGCGTGGCTTTTATATTGAGGTTGGGCCGTAGTGCCGCAGCTGAGCATAAAAAGAAAGGTGACCGAAACGTATATTAAACACTTCAACATAGAGATAATCAATTTTTTGTATTTGCTAAACATAGTTCCGTTTTTCAGTTTTTATTCCCACTCGATGGTTGCGGGCGGTTTGGAGCTGATGTCATAGACTACCCTATTAACGCCTTTCACGCGGTTTATTATATGGTTGCTTGTTTCCTGCAAAAATTCATACGGCAAATTTACCCAATCGGCGGTCATTCCATCGGTGGATTCCACTGCTCGAAGAGCGACTACTTTTTCATAAGTCCTTTCATCGCCCATTACGCCCACACTGTTAACCGGAAGCAAGATTGCTCCCGCCTGCCACACTTTGTCATAAAGATCCCATTTTTTCAAACCGTTAATAAATATTGCGTCAACTTCCTGTAATATACGAACTTTTTCTGCTGTAATGTCCCCTAAAATACGAATTGCCAAACCGGGTCCGGGGAATGGGTGCCTGCCCAATAATT
The DNA here is from genome assembly GCA_040394975.1 of Aequorivita soesokkakensis. Taxonomy (GTDB): domain Bacteria; phylum Bacteroidota; class Bacteroidia; order Flavobacteriales; family Flavobacteriaceae; genus Aequorivita; species Aequorivita soesokkakensis_A. The sequence continues at coordinate 1,177 of JBEBRF010000182.1, read as the reverse complement.
CTGGGTCGATGCCCATTTCCTTTCCAACGCGTCTCACTTCATCTTTGAAGAGCATGCGCAATGGTTCCACAATTTTCAATTTCATAAAATCCGGCAGGCCGCCCACGTTGTGGTGGCTTTTTATTGTAACCGAAGGGCCGTTCACGGAAACGCTTTCAATAACATCGGGATAAATAGTTCCCTGTGCCAGCCAATCAACATCGGTAAGTTGGTGGGCTTCATCGTCAAAAACCTCGATGAATGCTTTCCCGATTGCCTTTCTTTTTCGTTCGGGGTCGAATTCATTTTTTAGGGCTTCCAAAAAACGTTCGGAAGCATCCACACCTTTCACGTTCAGCCCCATATCCTTGTATTGGTGGAGCACGTTTTCAAATTCGTTTTTACGAAGCAATCCGTTGTTCACAAAGATGCAGTACAGGTTTTTGCCAATGGCTTTATTTAGAAGAATTGCTGCAACCGTAGAATCAACTCCGCCACTCAAACCGAGGACAACTTTTCCGTTGCCGATTTGCTCTTTCAATGTTTCAACGGTTGTTTCCACAAAAGCCGCGGGCGTCCATGATTGTTCAACACCGGAAATTTTTACCAAGAAATTTTCGAGCAGTTGTTTGCCGTGGGTTGTGTGATAAACTTCTGGGTGAAATTGTATTGCATAAGTTTCCTCGCCATCAATTCTGTAGGCAGCGTTCAAAACATCAACCGTACTTGCCAATCGTACACCGTTTTCGGGAAGTTGTGCAATGGTATCACTGTGGCTCATCCAAACGTTTGTGTTTTCGGGAATATTTTTGAAGAAATCCTCGCCACTTTTTATCATTGAAAGTTTAGCCCTTCCGTATTCGCGGATGTTTGACGGCTCCACACTTCCTCCGTTGAAATGTGCCAAATACTGCGCCCCGTAACAAACCGCCAAAAGAGGTTTGTAGCCTCGAATTTTTGACAGGTCGGGATGCGGCGCATCTTCCGCGCGAACGGAAAACGGGCTGCCGGAAAGTATTACGGCCTTAAAGGGCTCAAGGTTTTCGGGAATGTGGTGGTAGGGGTGGATTTCGCAGTAAATGTTCAGTTCCCGCACGCGTCTCGCGATCAATTGGGTGTACTGCGAACCAAAATCTAAAATGAGGACGTTGTTTTGCATAGGCAAAAATACTTTAAATATATAAGTTGGTTAAAGGGT
>JBEBRF010000181.1:0-3988 GCA_040394975.1 Aequorivita soesokkakensis | reverse complement strand
TGATACCCCGCCGCCTGCAACTTAAACAACTCTGCATACAGTTTCGGCTCTGCCATTAACTGTTGGTGCGTGCCCAGCTCCAGCACTTGGCCGTGCTGTAGTACCAAAATACGGTCTGCCATACGCACGGTGCTAAAGCGGTGGCTAATAATAATGCTGGTCTTGCCTTTGGTGAGGGCTATAAAGCGTTCAAAAACATCAAACTCTGCTTGTGCATCCAGCGCGCTGGTGGGTTCGTCCAGCACCATAACGTCGGCGTCCTTCATATAGGCGCGGGCAAGGGCCACTTTCTGCCACTGCCCGCCGCTCAGTTCGGTGCCTTTGTAAAACCTTCGGCCCAGGCGCTGTTCCAGGCCGTTTGCCATTTCGTTCACCACCTGTTCGGCGAGGCTTTTGCTGGCGGCGTAGGTTATTACCTCGTCGTTTTGTATTTGGTCTATATTGCCCACGGCTATGTTTTCGCGCAGGGTGAATTCATATTTAAAAAAGTCCTGAAAGATGACGCCAAAACGTTTTCGGTATTCGTCCACATCAAAACGGTTTATGTTTACGCCGTCCAGCAGGATTTCGCCCTGCGTGGGTTCATAAAAGCGGAGGAATAGTTTTATTAACGTGGTTTTTCCCGCGCCGTTTTGGCCCACGAACGCCATTTTTTCGCCGGCGTCTAATGTGAAAGTTACGCCTTTCAATACTTCGCTTTCGCTGCCGGGATAGGCGAAATGGAGGTCGTTCACTTGAAAACCTTCTTTTATGGTTTTGGGCATAGTCGTTTTTTCTTCGGAAGTTTTTTCAACGGAAAGGTCAATGAAATCGAAGTAATCCTGAAGGTAGAGCGCACTTTCCGAAATACGGGTGAAGCGGGAAAAGAAACCCTGCAAATTGCCGCGCAAACGGTTGAAGGAACCGGAAAGAAAGGTAAGTTCCCCAATGGTTATCACGCCCGTTAGCACCCGCAGAATTATGTAAACGTAAGCGCCATAATAACTGAGCACGCCCAAAATGTTGAAGAGCGACCCGTACAGACTTTGCTTCAGCGATAGGCTTTTGTTGATTAAATAATAATCGCCAGATAGGTTTTTAAAACGTTCGGCGATAAAATCGGTAAGGCCGAAGAGCTTAATTTCCTTGGCGGTTTGGTTGTTGGCGCCAATGAAACGGAGGTAATCCAGTTCGCGGCGTTCGGCGGTCCAACTGCGCGCAAGCGAATAACGCGTACTGCTAAATTTTGCTTCGTTGATAAAGGACGGAATGATGCTGAGCACGAGAATCAATATCAAAATAGGTTCAAAATAAACCAATCCCACAATCAGTGAAACCATTGAAATTAGGCTTTCTGCCTGCCCGAGGGCGTTGCTCATCAAATCTACACGGCTGTTGGTTTGGGTTCGGGCGCGTTCCAATTTGTCGTAAAACTCGGGGTCTTCCAGTTGTGCGATGGTGAGCTCGCTGGTTTTTCTTATTATTTTTTCGGATGAAGCATTGCTGTATAGATCGCCGAGAAGTCCATCGGTGAGGTTTATCAATCTTCCCAAAAGGTCGGAAAGTACGGCTACGCTGAATTCGATGATTACGTAATTCCAAAGTTGGGTGAAATCTTTTTCTGGCAGGGAAACTTGCAGGATTATTTCATCAATAATCATTTTCCCCACCCACAGGATTACAACAGGTGTGAAGGCGTTTATGAGCCTACTGAAGGCGTTTACGAAAAACAGTTTTGGGCTGCTGCGGTATATTTCCCTAAAAAAGCGCGGGATGGTTTTTAGGGCTTTGAAGGAATCCTTTACGCTGGTTTTTTCTTCTTTATCGGTGATGGATTTTGGGGTTGGTCTGGGCATTTTTTCAGTTGTCGGTTATCGGTTATCGGTTGTCGGTTGTCGGTTATCGGTTATTGGTTATCGGTTTTCGGTTGTTCAATTTTTTAATCAAAACAATTTGTCCCAAGTGGTAGTAACAGTGTTCGATCATTCCGTCAATATTTCTTTGGTACGTTCCGTATTTTTCATTGGTAAATGCATCGTTTAATTTATTTTCTGGGAGTTGCTCCACGAGAGAGGCGAATGCTTCGGCATCCTTAAAAAATTTGTTTAAGAACGCTTTCCATTCCATTTCTGAATTCATTGGCGGAAAATCGAAACTGTAAGTGTCCCTAATTTTCAATTCTTCGCCTTTAAAAACGGCGGAAACTCCTTTTATATAATAATGAACGTGTTGCGCCAAAATGGAAATGGTGTTCAAATCTCCCATTTTTTTCTGCGCTATTTCCAGCGGTAGGTTTTCCAATTGGTCTTTATAATTGGTATTGGCTATGAAAGTTCCCTCAAGGAGTACTTCCCGAAATCGGTCGGCCAAGTGTTGGCTGTTTTTCATCCGTTATTTTTTTTGATTTATTAAAGTAATAGTTTTTTTCCAAATAGCATTTTAAAAAACGCAACAACTATCTTTGCGCAAAAATTTTTTGCGACTTGGCACTTTCCGATTACACAAAGGAATTCAAATTCAACACCAAACTGGCAACGCCCGTAATTTTGGGAATGCTGGGCCACCAAGTGGTGGGATTGGTTGATAATATTATGGTGGGGCAGTTGGGCAGTGCGGAGCTGGCGGCGGTTTCGCTGGGCAACAGTTTTATGTTTATCGCCATGAGTTTGGGCATCGGTTTTTCCACGGCAATCACGCCTTTGGTGGCCGAGGCAGACGGCGAAGGGAACCGCGAAAAAGGAAAATCATCGTTTAAGCACGGACTGTTTTTGTGCACCGTGCTGGGTTTGGTGCTGTTCGGTGCCGTAATGGCCGCGAAACCGCTGATGTATGTGATGAGCCAACCGCCCGAAGTGGTGGATTTGGCGATGCCGTATCTCACTTTGGTGGCGGCTTCATTGGTACCGCTGATTATCTTTCAAGGGTTTAAACAGTTCAGCGATGGGTTGTCCATGACCCGATTCCCTATGTATGCTACCATTGTGGCGAATTTGGTAAACGTGCTGCTGAATTATATGTTTATCTACGGAAAGTTCGGCGCGCCGGAATTGGGCGTGGTCGGGGCTGCAATCGGCACGTTGGTTTCACGGGTGGTGATGGTGCTTTACCTATGGTATTTATTGAGCCGAAAGGAGAAATCGCGCTATTTTGTTACGAACATCAAACTATTCACATTGAGCAAAGCCATGTTGAAAAAACTGTTGAACCTCGGCTTTCCTTCGGCCATGCAGATGTTTTTTGAAGTGGCAATTTTCACTTCCGCAGTGTGGCTTTCCGGGATTCTGGGGAAAAATCCACAGGCCGCAAACCAGATTGCACTTAATCTTGCATCTATGACTTTTATGGTAGCAATGGGCTTTAGCGTGGCGGCAATGATTCGGGTTGGCAACCAAAAAGGATTGAAAAACTTTCGGGAGCTTCGGCGGGTGGCAATTTCAATTTTTTTGCTTACCTCAATTTTATCGCTGGTCTTCGCCATCGGGTTTATCATTTTCAATGGGGAATTGCCCAAGATATTCCTGGATTACAACAGCGTGGCCGACTTTGCCGATAATTTTGAAGTGGTTACAATAGCCGCACAACTATTGATTATTGCCGCAATCTTCCAGTTTACCGATGCGTTGCAGGTTGTTGCCTTGGGCGCATTGCGCGGAATGCAAGATGTGAAAATCCCCACGGTTATCACATTTATCGCGTACTGGGTTATCGGTTTCCCGATTTCATATTACTTGAGCATGCACACTTCGCTGGAAAGTATGGGGATTTGGATCGGGCTGTTGGCAGGGCTTTCGGCGAGCGGCATTATGTTATTCATCAGATTTAATTATCTTTCGAAGAAATTGATAAAGCTGGATGCTGGGTGACGGAAGCTTGATGATACTAATTTTCAAAATTTATTATTCAATTTCGAGTTAACTTAAGTAAGTCAATAACCAATAACCAATAACCAATAACCCAATAACCCAATAACCCAATAACCCAATAACCCAATAACCCAATAACCCAATAA
>JBEBRF010000180.1:0-3995 GCA_040394975.1 Aequorivita soesokkakensis | reverse complement strand
GCTTTGGCGCATCCAAAGGTTGCATTCCAAATGCTCCACAATGGCGGCGATGTTTTTAATCTTCCTGCGTCCAATTCGCGGCAGCGGATCGTAAATATTTTCGGAAACAAAACCAATGAAAAACTCGTTCCCGTTCGGGAGGAAACCGAAATATTAAAAATTGAAGGTTTTGTTCTGAAACCCGAATTTGGAAAGAAAAGTAGGGGAGAGCAGTTTTTTTTCGTGAACGACCGCTTCATAAAAAGTCCGTATTTGCACCACGCCGTGGCCTCGGCTTTTGAAGGTTTGGTGAAAAACGATATTCATCCCGGCTATTTTTTGTTTTTGGAAGTTGATACCCATTCCATCGACATTAACATCCATCCCACAAAAACAGAGATAAAATTTGACGACGAACATTCCATTTATGCGATGCTTCGCGCGACCGTAAAACATAGTTTGGGGCAGTTCAACATTGCACCTGTGCTCGATTTTGAAAGGGACAAAGGTTTTGATACGCCCTACGATTACAGCAAAAAACAACCAACGGCGCCTTCCATTGAAGTGGATCGGGATTTTAATCCATTTAAAGAAAAAGCGAAACAGGGGAATATTAATTTTCCTTTTAAAAGAGACCCTTCGTCAGGCTCAGGATTGACACAATCTTGGGAATCGCTTTATGTTGGGTTGAAAGACGATAAAAATACAGGTATTGGTTTAGGCGATATTGAATTTGAAAGCGAGGAAGTAACCGGCAGTCTTTTTGAAAATAACGAAACCGAAACGGGACAAATTACATTCCAAATTCAAAATAAATATATCATAAGCCCAGTGAAAAACGGGATGATGATTATCCACCAAAACCTTGCGCACCAACGGATTCTTTACGAAGAACTGCTTAAAAATATTACGGTAAAAGAGGCCGTGAGCCAGCAATTGTTGTTTCCGCTGCAACTGCATTTTTCAAAACCCGATGTGGAAATTATTGAAAAAATACGGGAGCAATTGGAGCATACGGGCTTCGTTTTTTCAGAAATGAAAGACGAAACAATCGCGATTAGCGGGATTCCCGTGCTGATATTGGAAAGCCATGTTGTAAATTTGCTCAGCCAATTGGTGCACGATATAAAGGAAGAAGTGCCCGATAGCGGGTTTAGCCAAAACGATATGCTCGCAAAATCAATGGCTGCAAGTATGGCAATAAAAACGGGCGTTTCCTTGAACAAAGACGAGAGGGAACATTTAATTAACCAACTATTTGCGTGCAAAGAACCAACCATTAGCCCGAATAACAAACCAGTTTTCACCACGCTGGACATAGGCGAACTGGACAAAAAATTTATGTAAATGGGAAGAATAACCGATACCGTAAAATTTCTATTAATTCTGAATGTGATCTTTTATATTGGATCATTTTTCATTGGGGAGTTATCAATAAAATTGTTTGCCCTTTACTATTTTGAAAACCCAAGTTTTCAACCTTGGCAGCCTTTCACGCATATGTTTATGCATGATCCTTCTTCCCTATTCCATATACTTTTTAATATGTATGCGTTGTGGGCATTTGGTTCGCCTTTGGAAATGCGCTGGGGGCAAAAAAAATTCCTTTTCTTTTACTTTTCCGCGGGCTTGGGTGCGGCAATGATACATACTTTGGTGAATTATGTTCAAATTCACAGTGTAATGGACTCTTTAATTGCTGGCGGATGGAGCGAGGCCCAAATAATAAGTTACTTATCCGGTGGAAATGGCGGAAGCCAATCTGTTTTGGAAACGGTTCCGATGGAAAGCATACAGTCTATGGCGCAATCCTATCACGGTATGGCTTTGGGTGCGTCCGGGGCGGTTTATGGCATTTTGGTTGCCTTCGGAATAATGTTTCCCAATGTGGAACTTATGCTTATTTTTCTGCCTATTCCCGTTAAGGCGAAATATTTCATTCCGGGAATTATTCTACTTGATTTAATTTTTGGAATTACCGGTACCGCTACGGGAATTGCACACTGGGCGCACATAGGCGGTGCACTCTTCGGCTTTATAATGGCCTGGTATTGGAAGAAAAACAGTTTTGATAACCATCGCTGGAACTAATGGCAACAAATAATCTTGCATATCAATATAAAACCGCGAATGTGGTGGTGAAGCTTATCATCATTAACGCTGCCGTGTTTTTATTGGTATATCTCAGTTCATTTTTCTTTAGCGTGAGCCCGCAGTATCTTTCGCGCTGGTTTGTTTTGAGCGATGATTTTGATACGCTTTTGTTTCGTCCGTGGTCATTGATTACTTATGGTTTTTTGCATTTTGGCTTCTTCCATATTTTGTTCAATATGATTTGGCTGTATTGGTTTGGGCAGTTTGTTTTGAATCTTTTCAACGGAAAAAGATTGCTGACCATTTATATGCTCGGAGCACTTTTTGGCGGATTACTTTTTGTGCTTTCGTATAATTTCTTCCCCGTTTTTTCAGAAAGTAGGGGCTATTTAATTGGCGCTTCGGGCGCGGTTACGGCCATCATGGTTTTTATTGCAACCTACACGCCAAATACCGAAGTGCGCATTTTTACCTTCACCATAAAACTTTGGCATATAGCGCTATTTCTTTTTCTACTGGATTTGGTCCGTATTCCAACCTCGGGAAATGCCGGCGGATTGATGGCGCACGTGGGCGGGGCAATATTCGGGTTCGTTTATGCCACGCAGCTTGCCAAGGGAAACGACATTGGCAAATGGTTTGAAAATTTTATGGACTGGGTCGCAAATCTTCTCAAACCCAGAAGTAAAAAACCATTCAAAAAAGTGCACCGCACAACACATTCTGCCCCGCAGCGTTCTAATCCAAAAATGGAAAAATCTGATCACCAAAAAAAGGTGGACGGCATTTTGGACAAAATAGGAAAAAGCGGCTACGAAAGCTTGACAAAAGAAGAAAAAGACTTTTTGTTCAAGGCCGGAAAAGAAGACTGACCCATGCGGAAATCATTAAATAGGCTCATTTACTGGGGCAACCTGATAGCAGCATTTTTATTGTTGGTCTCCTTTATTTTGCCCTATTTGCCGCCAAAAACCTTCCCCACACTTTCACTGCTCAGCATTTTTGTTTCCTTATTGATTATTTTGAACTGCGCCTTTGCGCTGTATTGGGCGCTGCAGCTTCGGCGCAGGTTTTTTGTCTCTTTTTCCGTTCTTTTGATTTCGTATTTCTATTTTAATGTTTTTTATGAAGTTTCTGCGGAAGGCGATGCTTCCAACTATAACAATACGTTAAACGTGCTAACCTACAACGTGCGGCTTTTCAATGCTTATGAAAAGAATCCGGGGACCCAGGCAGCGGAAGTAATTGCTGAAATCCTCACAAAGGAAAACCCCGATGTGGTGTTTGTCCAGGAATATTTCAAACCCAATAATGTAGATTTCTCCGCATATCCTTATAGCTACATTCACTTTAAGTCTGAAAAAGCAAAATTGGGCCATGCTTTTTTTTCAAAATATCCGCTTACGAATACGGGGGCCTTTGATTTTGAAGGCACTTACAACAATACCCTTTTTGCCGATTTGGTGAAAGGGCAGGACACCATCCGTATCTACGGCATACATCTGGAATCATTGGGGATCATTCCGCGCGTTAGCTTTTTGCAGGAAAGCGATAATGAAAAACTTCGCAAAAGGGTTTCAATGGCTTTTGAAAAACAACAACTTCAGGTTGAGGCTATTTTGGCCCACAAAAAGCAAACCTCACATCCCGTAATTATTGGTGGCGATTTAAACAACACACCATTTTCATACAGCTACAGAAAGTTGAATAACGGAATGCAGGACGCCTTTCGCGAACGCGGCAATGGCTTGGGAACTACTTATAAATTTGAAAAATACCCCATGCGGATAGACTATATTTTTGCTTCGGAAGAGCTGGATATCCTTTCCTTCAACACCGTGGAAAAAACATTTTCTGATCATTACGCGGTGCGTGCTACGGTGGGTTGGTAATTTTGATTTACGATTTACGATTTACGATTT
>JBEBRF010000179.1:0-3999 GCA_040394975.1 Aequorivita soesokkakensis | reverse complement strand
CTTGCCGGAAAAATAACGACCGATAGCATTATTCTTTTGGATAGTTTTGATGATGGGTTGGTTTTTAGGAATCAGGAAGCGGTTATTAATTAGTAATAACCTTTATATTCAAAATAAACCAAAAAGAGCCCATCAAAATTTCAAAAAGTTGAAATTTTGATGGGCTCGGCTTCAAATAAAGCGGTAATCAAAGTTTAGCCAAAAAACTACCACTTATCTATCTCTTCTTTCAATTGTTCCTTGGTCCTACCGGTTTTCTCTTGAAGGCGGCCAAGCAATTCGTCTGATTTTCCTTCAGCATAGGTAAGGTCATTATCGGTAAGCTCTCCATATTTTTGTTTGAATTTACCTTTCACTTGGTTCCATTTTCCTTTAAACTGATCTTCGTTCATAGCTTTTGTTTTTAAGTTAATTGTTTTTTCTTTTTCGTTTTATAAAATTAGTCAGCTTTTGCGCTTACATATAATAATGAAATATTAAAGATTATACTGTTTTAGTTATAACTTTGCCAAGGTGTCTTAAAATCTGTTATTTAAAATTTATACTTATGAAGCATTTCATTTTACTGTTAACACTATTGCCCTTTTTCACCTTCTGCAAACAACAAAATGGGAAAGATGAAAATAAAGAAGAGATGAAAACTGAAAATACGGTTGAAAATTCAAGTGCAAATAAGAATACAACTTATTATCTAATTCGCCACGCTGAAAAAGTGCGCACGGACCCACACGACACTGACCCAAGTTTGGATATAAAAGGAATGATACGCGCCAAAGGCTGGGCAACTTATTTTGAACCTTTAAAAATTGATGAAATTTACATCACCCAATACATCCGTACTAAACAAACTGCTTCTTTGATTGCGCAGCAAAAACAAGTTTCCCCCACCCAATATGACCCAAATACTATTTATTCCGAAGATTTTCTGAAAAGGACAAATGGAAAAAATGTACTGATTGTGGGCCATAGCAACACAATTCCCATATTGGTAAACCAACTAATAGGCGAAGAAAAATTTGAGGATATGGATGATGCCGACAATTCAACCCTTTTTAAAGTAACCCTAAACGGAGCCGACAAAAAAGTAGAAACCATTACGGTTGAATAGGGATTGGGGATTAGGGATTAGGAATTAAAAATCGAACACCGAACACTGAATATTGAACACTGAACACTGAACTATGGCAATTCAAAAAAACATAAAAATAAAAAACCGACGGGCAAGGTTTGAGTACGAAATACTCGATACTTTCACCGCGGGTATTGTTTTGCGCGGTACTGAAATTAAAGCCATCCGCGAAGGAAAGGCCTCCATTGCCGAAAGTTTTTGCGAATTCAGCAACAATGAATTGTTCGTAATAAATATGACTGTTCAGGAATACAGCCACGCCACAAATTTCAGCCACGCCCCAAAAAGTGAGCGGAAACTATTGCTTAACCGAAACGAACTGAAAAAACTGGAAAAGGAAGTAAAAAATAGTGGGTTAACAATTATTCCATTGGTTCTTTTCACTAATGACAAAGGGCTGGCAAAGGTTGATATTGCGCTGTGCCGCGGGAAAAAGGAATATGACAAACGCGAAGTAATGAAGGAACGCGACACCAAAAAACAGCTAAGCAGGATTAAAAAGGCGTTTAATAATTAGTCATTTCGGCTCCGCTCAATGACCGAGGCCGGTAGCTGAGCGGAGCCGAAGCCAATAACGCTCCTTTAACAAATTCAAAATCCTTTTATTAGTATTTTGCAGAAGTCAAAAAAAAAATGTCCCCCGAGCGCAGTCGAGGGGTTTTTGATATAAAACCAAAAGGTCCCGACTGCGCTCGACCGGTCAAAATATACAATGCACTTCAAAATAATTTTACTTCTTCTTTTGGTCTCCGGAAATGTTTTTGCCCAAATTGTAGGGAAAGTAACCGATACCAAAGGCGAGCCCCTTGCCTACGTAAATATATACCTTCAAAATAGCTATATAGGAGCCACAACAAACGACGATGGAAATTATTCCTTGGACATTTCTGAAAAAAAAGAATACAAAATAATCTACCAGTTTTTGGGCTACAAAACACTTTCAAAAACCATTGCGCCAAGCTCGTTTCCACATATTTTGAATATTTCGCTTGAAGAAGAAACCACAACCCTGGATGAAGTTGTGGTAAATACTTCCGAAGACCCGGCATATCGAATTATTAGAAATACAATTGCGCAACGAAAGGAAAACATTGAAAAATTGAGCGAATACACAGCAGATTTCTACTCCCGCGGCCTTTGGAAGGTAAAGGACGTTCCCGAAAAAATTATGGGCCAGGAAGTGGGTGATTTTGGCGGGATGCTTGATTCCACGCGTACTGGCATTATTTATCTTTCGGAAACCATTTCTGAAATTGCTTACCAAAAACCGGATAAATTCACCGAAAAAATAATAGCCAGCAAAGTGAGCGGGAATGATAATGGTTTCAGTTTTAACAGTGCGCAGAGTGCAAATATTTCGTTTTATGAAAACACGATTGAACTGAACGCGGCACTGGTTTCGCCCATTGCAAACAATGCGTTCAATTATTATAACTATAAATTAGACGGTGTTTTTTACGAAGGTCCAAAACTCATCAATAAAATAAAAGTAATTCCAAAACGCCCGAACGATAGGGTTTGGCAGGGCTACGTGTATATTGTTGAGGACGATTGGCAACTTTATGGCGCGGAACTTTCAACAACGGGAACCGCCATTCAAGTGCCATTTGTGAGCAGTTTGACCGTAAAACAGAATTATAAATATGATACGGGAAATGATTTTTGGGTGAAAATATCACAAAATGTCGATTTTGGTTTTGGCCTATTGGGAATGAAGGGCGACGGCCGTTTTATTGCCGTTTATAGCAATTATAATTTTAAGCCAGAATTCAACAAAAAAACGTTTACAAATGAAGTGCTTTCTTTCGAGCTTCAAGCCAATAAAAAGGACAGCCTCTTTTGGAACGGCAGCCGCCCCGTGCCCTTGACCGATGAAGAATTAAAGGATTACATTAAAAAAGACAGTCTGCAAGTGCTTCGGAATTCAAAACCCTATTTGGATTCTTTGGACGCAAAATCCAATAAGCCGGGTGTTTTGAGCTTGTTGACAGGCTACACTTTTAAAAATTCATTTGAAAAATGGTCGGTTGGTTATGAAGGCCCGTTGCCAAACATAAACTTCAACACCGTTCAAGGCTGGAACAGCAAAGCGGGATTTACGTTCAACAAATGGTATGACGATAACCAAACCAACTCCATTTCCGCAGCAATCCGCGCAGATTATGGAATTGCGGAGGACAGACTTCGGTTTTTGGCAAATTTGGTCCGTAATTTTAATTGGACCGATAAATTGCGATTTTCCCTTTCCGGCGGAAGCAAGGTGGCCCAGTTTAACGATTCGGAGCCCATTTCGCCATTGATAAATACAATTTCGACGCTTTTTTTCGAACGAAATTATATGAAACTTTACGAGCTGAATTTTGGCGAAATTGGCTATAGTCAGGAAATTTTCAACGGACTTCATCTTTTTGCTTCGGTGGGGTATGAAAATAGGCAGCCGCTTTTCAACAATACAGATTACGTTACCATCCCGAACGATGGCGTAAGTTACACCAGCAACAATCCGCTTTCGCCGAATGATTTTAATAGCGCGGCCATTGCGGAACACAATATTGTGAAAAGTAAAATACGGGCAAAAATCAATTTTGCCCAAAAGTATTTTTCGAATCCGGATATGAAATTCAATGTTGGCGATGATAAATATCCCGAACTGAACCTTTACGTGGAAAATGGAGCGGGAATAACGGAAACGCACTATGATTATACACAGTTTGAGGCAAGTTTAAACCAAACTATTTCACTGGGCAACAAAGGCCAAACATACTACAATCTGAAAGGCGGCACTTTTGCGAACGAAGAAGGAATTTCGTTTATTGATTACAAACATTTCAACGGAAACCAAACGCGGGTGGGCACTTCCCCGAATTATA
>JBEBRF010000178.1:0-4040 GCA_040394975.1 Aequorivita soesokkakensis | reverse complement strand
CTTGGGGATAGTTTTCCTCCTGCCATTTTTATTCTTTTTTAAAGATTAATAATTAAGGTGAAAACCTATCTTAGTTTCTATTGCTCATTGCTGAAAGCATTCCGCCATAAACGCCGTTCAATGATGAAAGGTTTGTGGCAAGGTGCTGCATTTGTTGTTTTAATTGTTCAGCATTTTGGGCTACGGCCTCATTAGCTTCTGCTTGACGGCTTGTAGATTCTATCTGCACTTTGTAAAGACTGTTCAATGAATCCATCTGTGCGGCGGCAAGGGCCATTTCCTCGCTGTATTTTTTGGTTGAGTTCATTGCTTCTGCCGTTGGGGCCATTCCTTTGGCGGCGCCTTCAAAGGAGCGAATGCTTGTGGAAAGGCTGTTCATCAATTCGGAATCGATACGGGCATCTTTCAGCATTTCGTCCAATTTTTTGGAAAGAAGTCCTTGGGCATCTTCCGGCTCTTTTATGGCCTTTTTATTGGAAGCCGTTCCTCCGGCCAATTCGGGATAAACCAGCGACCAGTCCAAATCGTCATCTACTGGCTCAAATGCCGAAATTGCGAAAATGATTGCTTCGGTAACCAGACCAATAGTCAATAATATGTTACCGCCTATTCCAGCAATTTCAAAGTGTGTAATTTTAAACAATGCACCAATAATTACAATGGATGCTCCAAGGCCGTAGGCCATATTAAATAGTTTTTTAGATGATCTTGCTTGTGCCATAATTAATTCAGTTTTTTAATTGAGGTGTTTTTAGTTAAGGTAATTATTTAAAAAGATTGTTCATATATTAAATTAGCGTGCATCGCCAAAGTTTTGGTTTAAGACTACGTCTGTTCCCATATAATCCTGGACGGTCCTAAACCCAATGTAACTACGTGCGGAATCTGCATACTCGTAATCGCGCGTGCTTACTTGAAGAAAATAAGCAACGTCCTTCCAAGAACCTCCGCGGACCACTTTTCGCATATTGTTGGGGTCGTTCACGTTCGGGTTCATTGTGGAAGTGTAATCATAAGAAGCCGGGTCATAAGATGAAGCTACCCATTCCGAAACGTTTCCGGCCATGTTGTAGAGGTTAAAATCATTGGGCTCATAAGATTTGGCTTCAACTGTATAAAGAGCTTGGTCTGCGGCATAATCACCTCTTAAGGGTTTAAAGTTTGCCATAAAACAACCTCTGTCATTTTTTGCATAGGGTCCGCCCCATGGATAGGTTGCAGATTCCAGGCCACCACGTGCGGCATATTCCCACTCAGCTTCCCCGGGCAAACGGAAGGAGTTTACATGGTTTTGATTTCTTGATTTTTGATATGCGTTTTTATACAGTGTTCTCCAGGCGCAAAATGCTTTTGCCTGTTTCCAAGTTACCCCCACCACTGGATAATCTCCGTAGGCCTGATGCCAGAAATAATCGTTGTGCATGGGTTCGTTATAGGAATAGTTGAAATCCTTGATCCAAACTGTGGTATCTGGGTAAATATTAACCTCTTCCTTTTTTATGAAATCTTTTCTTCTTTTGGTTTTATCTCGTGCAGCGGCCTCAATATCCATATAGGTATATTGAAAATTTAGTTTGCTCACATCGATGGTGCGCTGGCCATTGTAAGCCTCCTCGATCGGGATGTACATAGTGTCCATCACTTCGGAATAATACTCATCGGGATATTCAGAGGTGTCCCAAATTAAATCTATGTTGTCGTTAAATTTTCTTCCGGCATAGTAATCCTCGCCCATTCCGAAGTAATTGTCATACATATATTGTTGGTAAGGGGTCATTTCCTCATTTTCCTGATCAACGAAAGCAAACTCCCCAATGCCGCCATCACCTGGGGTTGCCCCCACTTCGTCTGCCATGATGGCCAAGCGGAGCCTCACTGTGGAATCGCGCACCCAATTAACGAATTGACGGTATTCTGAATTGGTTATTTCGGTTTCGTCCATATAAAAGGAACGGACGGTGACGGTTTTTGTTGGCGCGTCATTAACGGCAACAAAATCATCATCGCTTTTCCCCATAATAAAGGAACCTCCCGGGATAAGCGTCATTCCAAAAGGTTTTTGTGGATACCATTTTTTACCTTTTGCCCCAACCAGCTCGCCACGATCTCCGGAGTTACAGCTGAACAAAAAGGCAACGATCGCAGTGAATGCAATTAACTTCTTCATAGGTATTTAGGTTAAATTTCGAGATTCAAGGGCGTAAACCTATCTATAAAATTTCAAAAAAACAATTTTTTTTTGAAAAACCATTGATCCCCGTTTTTACTTGTGTTGATTGATTATACTTCATTTTTGTGGCGTGCTTTCAGCCACCTTTCAGGAATTTCCTGATTGCATGCACCCAAATATTCGCCATAAGTGCAAGGTAATAACGTTCTGCGTTTTAATTTATTATTAACATTTGAAATAAATGGTAAAACAATCCACCATCGCTCTGTTTTATTGCTTTTTTTAAACTCCAAAACCTCCTCATCGATGGGAACTTTATAGGTTGTAAATAGCGTGTCATCATCAAAGTCGCCATCCTCTACCCGGAAATTATACCCTTCAATAAAATACCAAAATATCTGGGCCACGAGCATCGCGCCGCTTCGGTTTTCTATGGCGTCGCTCAGTTCATAGACTCCGAATGATTTTACCCTATTGCTGATTCCGGCGTAGCGGGCGATGGCACAAATTTCGCGGCCATCAAATCCATTTGGGCTTTCATTGTTCCTATAACTTAATTCTGAGTTTTTTATTGCGGTAACGTCCATGGTCACCATATCAGCGTCGCGCATGATGGGCTCCACCACTGTTATATCCGCAGCTATTTCCCCAAGCCTGTACGCATCGAAGTATAATTTATCCATTAAGGCAATCTCTTGTGGCGGATTGAAATAGGACTGATAACCCAGCGTGCTGTAATTGAAAAGATTATAAGGCTTGTCAACCACCATTTTGCCTATGTATGAGTTACTGGAAATGGGCAAATCGGTATTCCCCAGATCAAAACGGCGGTCCACGTTCACAGCGTTTACCATTTCACCGATCCCATCATAAGCACGATATTGGGCATAGGCCAAATCCTGACTGCCACCAAAAATAAGCGGGGTGATGTTTTTTTTAAGCAATGCGGCTATAACTTCCTTAGCGGCAAAACGGGTGTCTTCGGCGGTATTTCCTTTTTCAATATTGCCCAGATCAATTATTTTATGGTTCCAATTGCCGGGAAATAACGAATAAAATGTCTTTCTGTATGGATCAAATGAAATTTCCTTCCCTATAAAATTTTCATCCCCCCGGTTTTCCATTATTCCCAGCAAGGCAAATTTTATATTTTTTAAATCGGGCAATTCTCCTGCCTTGGAATGCACCGCAATCTGTTTTCCTAAGGTTCCGGGCGGCAAAATTTCCCGATGCGCCAATATTTTGTTTGAAACTGGGGATAAAAATTCTATCATTATTTTTTCTTGGCTGGGGCCTTTTTCTTAGTAACGGTCTTCTTTTTGGAAACGGCTTTTTTCTTCGGATTTTTTTTGTTGAGCAAATCCTGTGCTTCTTCCAAAGTCATTTTTTCGGCTTCGGTGCCTTTTGGCAATTCCACTTTTGTTTTGCCTTTTATTAAATTGAAACGGCCCCAACGCGATTTCTCGATACGAATTTTTTCTTCGGGCCATTCGTTCACCAATTTATCAATTTCTTTCTGTTTTTTGTCCTCGATCAGTTCTTTTACGTCCTCTTTTGAAAGATTGTCAAAATCATATTTCTTGTTCACATTGATGAACATATTGTTCCATTTTATGAATGGCCCAAAACGTCCAACACCTTTTTGGACCGGCAAATCTTCATACATATATATAGGAGCATCCGCCTGTTTCTTTTCGGCTATCAATTCCTTCGCAAAAGCCATATCAACATCCAACGGATCCATTCCTTTTGGAAGCGAAATAAATGTTTTTCCGAAACGCACATAAGGTCCAAAACGACCGTTGTTCACCTCAACTTCCTCATTTTCAAAAACCCCCAAAGTCTTCGGAAGTTTGAAAAGATCCATCAC
>JBEBRF010000177.1:0-4054 GCA_040394975.1 Aequorivita soesokkakensis | reverse complement strand
GGTGCTGCTGACCGGTTCGACAGGCGGATCGTCAGCGGCGGGAGCACGCGAGTCTTGTGCGGTCACCGCCTGCCCGAACAGCAGCGTGACCATCAGACAGCTGATCGCCGCTCGGATGAAGGGAGTCACTTCTGTGCCTCCTGCTTTGCAGCCGGTGCTTGCACCTCATCCTCTTTCGGCCGTGCAGTGCGCACGACATCGCCTGCCGCCAGCCCTTCCAGAATCTCCGCGCGTTTTTCCGACTGACGACCGACCTTGACCGTTTGCCGCTCCGCCTTGCCATCGCGGTCGACGAACACATACCAGGCGAGTTCATCGGCATCCTCGTCTTCAAATACAGCCGAGGCCGGGACCGTGAGGGCGTCTTCTTGATCGTAGGTGACGACGTTGACCTTGGCCGTCATGCCCGGCATCAGCCGCTGCGTCGAATCGTCCGTGATCCGCAGTCGCACATCAAACGTGTTGTTGTCGTTCGGAAGGGTCGCGATCTGATCGACGCTGGCAGAGAGCCAGCGTTTCGGAAACGCCGTGGGCCGAATCGTCGCCGATTGGTTCGGCTCCAGCCATGCCAGTTCCTTTTCCGGTGCGGTCGCGAGCACGACCAACTGAGCCGGATCGATCACCGTCATCAGCACTTCATGAGCCGAGACGCGGCCACCGGGGCGGAGTTTGTCGGCCATGGCAGCCGTCGTCCATTTGCCGCGCTTGGCAGCGCCGTAGTAGATGATACCATCAGCCGGCGCGGTGATGATCATCAGCGCTCGATCTTGCTCAAGCTCTTGTAAGTTGCGGTCTTTCTTTTGTTGTTCGTAGTCCAGCTTCTCCAGTTCGAGTTGCTTGTGACGGAGTTCCGAGGGGAGCGTGCTTTGGGCTCGGTCCAGCGCCAGACGAGCTTGCTCAGCGGCGTCGCGCAGTTGGTCTTTGCTGCGAGGCAACTCAAACTTCAACGCCTCGGCATGCTGAGCGCCCGCCATCTCCCGCGCGAACTCACTCTGCTTCACATAAAATCGCGCCCGGTCAAGGATGATTTCTTCCGTTCCTTCGGTGAGATCCTCGGCTCCGTACATCTTTTCCAATTGGTCGAGTTCTTCACGAGCGAACTTCAGTTGGTGTTCGGCCGAATCGACGCGCTGCTCCGCCGAGCGTTTCTGCAAATCCTGTTTGGTTTCCTGGAAATATTCATAATCCTGCGCTGCAATCTGGAGCTTTCGCTGCGCCGCTTCAAGTTGCACCGGCAATGTTTCCTTCAGCAGCCGGAGTTCATTTTCGGCTTGTTTGCGGCTGAGGTTGCTCCGTTCGCGATCAGCCTTGAGATCCGCGATTTGCCGCTCGAGTTTCTCGGTTTCCAGCCAGATGATCGGCTCACCGCGGCGCACCTGCGTCCCCTGCTCGACCGCCTTAGCGACGACCAACTCGCTCCAGCTCTTCGGGGCGATCGAGACTTCGGCGGCCTCAGTGCTCTCGAACACCCCCTCCAGTTCAACGCGGATCCGCAGTCGCTCCACCTTCGCCGCGACAGTGGCAGGCGCCGACGTTTTCTGCTCCGTCTTCTTCTCGGCGTTACCTTCCGCCGGTTTCTCTGCATCCGGTTTGTCCGCGTCCGCCTCAGGTTCAGCCGCGGCTTTCGCTGCCGGCTGCGCGTCAGCCCCCGTGTCCTGAGCCAAGCTCGGCGACAGCAACCCGCCGAGCAACCAAAGCGCGAGTCCAAGCCGAACAGCAACCTTCATCGTTCTACCTGCGGCAAGAGAAGTGGGAGCGCTGGCCTCCGCCCAACGACCTGCTAAATGGGCGAGGGCGACTCTACCAGCCTAATCACCTGCTTATCCCCCAAGATACCATGATGAAACACCTTTGCAGGGACGGCCAAGAATTAACCAAGTACACGGTACCCGTTCGTTACTCCCCGCAAGCGGCCATCGAGAACGCTCGCCACGCTGCCAATTAACGCACCACTAGCTCATCGCTCCAACCTCACCTCGTCAGTCGTTCGACTCGTCGCCACACAAGTAAGTTGGCAAAGCGTCGGATCCTCTCACGAAGGTACAGAGCTCACGGCGCGGCTTTATCAAAAGGAATAGCAGAATGTGCTCCCTCAAGCTGGTCGAGGTGATCCGCACCGCAGTTAGTTTCCCTTCTGTGGTGGGGTCTGTAAGTGCAATCGTTATGTGTTCAAATGTTCATTAATGTCCACCGAAAAAGGTATTTTTGGATTTATCTGTAACCGAGGTATCGACAAAGAGAGAAGTCGTTGCTTTGGCAATGGCCTGATAGAAATGCTTGCGTTAGGACGTATGTTTAATATTAAAACAGCGAATATGCAACTACTTGTCTTTTAGGTAACTAAATGAAACAGTTGTAAACTGTCTAATTCCCCTCTGGTAGGCTATTTGATCGCTTCCGTAGGGTGGTTTTGTGCATTGTTGTTCAGAAAACATGCTTTACATGGTTGACTTTATTGCTGCATCCGCTAACATTTTGCATGAGCGACAGGCACAAACTCGGAGACTGACATGCAAGACGAAACCATGCTTCCCCATCCCGTCAAAATGGGTATAAATCGACTCGCCCGATCGGCTGATTCCAGTCAGCGGCGGTTAATGGAACAGCTAGCAGAGCGACAGCGTGAGCCCAATCACGGAGAGACGTCCGTCGAGGACATTGAGGAGTTTTTTCGCGATCGTCAGGAGGCAGTGAACTTTCTGAAGCAGCTAGGCGAAGCGGAATGTGGGCAGTTTTTTACTGGCCGGCGTGGCCGGCCGACACGGATCGAGTGGGCTGCTTGCGGTGCGCTTCCGATTGCGAAGGCTTTCCTCCAAGCCACTGCCGAGACACCCGTGTCTGACGGGGAAGACTCCGCAGCAGAGCTGAACTTCTCAAACGTAACTCTACATAGGCAAAGTTCGTCTGAACTGCATTCTCATCCCTTCCTGCTTCGCCCTGACCTTACCCTCTCCATCGCACTGCCTCTGAATTTGACCAAAGAGGAGGCAAATCGCCTTGCGGATTTTATCCGTGCTATCCCGTTCTAGCTGCCACTGCGTGCCGTAATTCGTCTAAATGCCGCTCAAATTGGAGTCACGGAAATGATCGCGCCCACCGCCCCTGTTTCTCTAGCGTTTCCAAATCCAAGCGAACTCATTCAATGCTCCGCTGGCGTCGTCCCGGCAACTCAACAGTCACTCGTTTATTTTTTTCTTGATTTCTCCAATCTTGCTGTCAATGCGAGCTACTTAGCATCGCGGTTTGGCGACGGCCTCCTGCGAGGGCAAGACGTTCGGTTAAGTAGTACCAACCTTCGACTATTCGTGCAGAGAAATCGGCAGTGGGGAAATGGCTACGCTGCTGCGGCGCTAAGCGATCAGCAGTCTCGTATCAAACACCACTTTGAACTGCAGGGGATTCGCTTCGATATCTTTGAACGTGGAGAAATCACTGGCACGGAGCAGAATGTTGACGAGCGGATTCAACTCGAGATGTATCGTCTGAACGACTCGGGCTGCCAGAAAGGTACCGTGGTGCTGGCGACCGGTGACGGTGCGGGATTCCGCCGGGGTGAAGGCTTCCTAAGAATCTTGACGACACTCCATCAATCCGGCTTTGCGGTCGAAGTCATGTCTTGGAGGCATTCGTTCAATAAAGCCCTTAAAACTTGGGCTACCGCGCACGGCCGAGCCATCGAGTTGGACGACTACTATTACGATCTCACATTTGTTCAGGGCGGTCGGCAAGCGACACGCCCAATTGAGCTTGGCAAGAAGATAGCTCGCAAGGGGATCATCAACGTGTGATCGTACCATCACGTTGCAATAAGTGAACGTGTCTCACGAGCTATTCCAATCTCGATAGATATCGCTATGAACAAACAAGAAGCTGAGAACATCCTGCTCCAATGTGACTCCTACCAACGAATGGGGCGACTTATGGATCTCAAGAAGAAGCTGTGGCCACCAACTTGGCTGAAGTTGCTCGGAGAGTATTGGTCACTGTGCGATAATGTCTGGCGATACGCAGACCGCATCTTATTCGAGAAACCGATTTCCAATATTGACGGCCC
>JBEBRF010000176.1:0-4065 GCA_040394975.1 Aequorivita soesokkakensis | reverse complement strand
CTTCCTCATTTTCAAAAACCCCCAAAGTCTTCGGAAGTTTGAAAAGATCCATCACCTCATCAAAAGTAACCATGTGCAATTGCTGGTCTGGACGAAGGCTCGCGAATTTTTTCTCATCATCCTCAGGCGCGCCAATTTGCGCCATCGGCCCGTATTTTCCAAGGCGCACCAAAACGGTTTTTCCGGTTACGGGGTCTTCGCCCAAAATCCGTTCGCCACTTTCGCGGTCTGCATTTTCTTCAACGTGTTCAACGCGCGGGTGAAATTTTCCGTAGAAATCCTTCATCATTTTGGTCCATTCCTCTTTTCCTTCGGCAATATCGTCAAAATCCTGCTCTACTTTTGCAGTGAAATTGTAGTCCATAATATTCTCGAAATGCTCCACCAAAAAGTCGTTCACGATCATTCCAATATCTGTGGGCACCAATTTTCCTTTATCGGAGCCAACGGTTTCGGTCAGGGTTTTGTCTTTTACAGTTTCTTTTTGAAGCGTGAGTTGAAGATATTTTCGCTCCACACCTTCCACAGTTCCTTTTTCAACATAATTTCTACTGATGATTGTTGAAATAGTTGGCGCATAGGTTGAAGGACGGCCAATGCCAAGTTCCTCCAATTGTTTTACCAAAGATGCTTCGGTATAACGGTACGGCGGACGCGTAAAACGTTCGGTTGCAGTAATGTAATTATTGTCAAGCGCATCGCCATTTTTCATATTCGGCAACATTCCCTCCTGTTCTTCCTCTTCAAAATCGGTACCTTCCAAATACACTTTTAGGAACCCGTCAAACTTTATCATTTCGCCATTTGCGGTGAAATTTTCTGAAATTTTTTCCTTTGAAAGTACATCAATCTTAACATTGGTACGTTCCAATTCCGCATCGCTCATTTGCGAGGCAAGCGTACGTTTCCAAATTAAATCATACAAACGCGCTTGGTCGTGCTCGCCGGTAATGGTGTGCAAACCCATATCGGTCGGGCGGATTGCCTCGTGCGCTTCCTGCGCGCCTTTGCTTTTTCCTTTGTAATTGCGCGGTTTGCTGTATTCCTTTCCGTAGGAAGAAATAATTTCCTTTTGCGCCGCATTTTTTGCATCATTTGAAAGATTTACCGAATCGGTACGCATATAAGTTATAAAACCCGCTTCGTACAAACGCTGGGCAATAGTCATCGTTTTTCCAACAGAAAAATACAATTTCCGCGATGCTTCCTGCTGCAGGGTTGAAGTAGTAAAAGGCGCCGCCGGACTTTTGCTGGCGGGCTTTTTGGTTAAATCTGAAATTTTATAATTGGCACCCAAATTCTTCCGAAGAAACTCGCGTGCCTCTTCTTCCGTATCAAAATTCTTTGGAAGTTTTGCCTTGAATTTGTTGCCTTCCGCAGTGGTGAATTCAGCATCAATCCGGTACGAACCCACTGGATTGAACGCTTCAATTTCGCGTTCGCGCTCCACGATCAACCGCACTGCAACAGATTGTACGCGGCCTGCGGAAAGTCCGCCTTTCACTTTTTTCCAAAGAACGGGCGAAAGTTCGTAGCCAACCAAACGGTCCAAAACTCGCCGGGCTTGCTGTGCGTTCACCAAATTATAATCAATTTGCCGCGGATTTTCGATTGCTTTTAAAATCGCGGTTTTCGTAATTTCGTGAAAAACAATACGTTTCGTTTTGTTTTTATCGAGTTTCAATTCCTCGGCCAAATGCCACGCAATGGCTTCCCCTTCCCGGTCCTCATCACTCGCGAGCCAAACCGTATCGGCATTTTTTGAAAGACTTTTCAATTCTGCAACCAACTTTTTCTTGTCGCTGCTCACTATATATTTAGGTGTGAAATCGCCATCCACGTCCACGCCCAATTCCTTGGACGGCAGGTCCGCAATGTGTCCAAAACTGGAGGAAACCTTGAAATCATTTCCAAGAAATTTTTCAATGGTTTTTGCTTTTGCCGGGGATTCAACGATCACTAAATTCTTTGCCATATATTGAAATATTATGGCTACAAATGTATATGAAATTTTGAATACGAATGATTTTGCTTTTGAATTTTGAAAATCGGGAACTTTTTTCTGCCTGAGTATTTTCGAAGAATTACATCTGAATATTTGCGTCAAAATCAGCCATACACTACTTTCAAATAAGTTTTAAAAACCATCTGACACTTTGTCATGGGCAGCAATTAATTGTATATTTGCCCTTCCAATTTTTAAAATCATACATCATCAAATTCGATTTTTTATTGAATTATGGAAAAAATAATTGACGAAAATACACAGGGAAACACGCTGACTTTGGAGGCACGCGAGGGCAATTCCCGAAAACTATATATTGAAAGCTACGGCTGCGCCATGAATTTCAGCGACAGCGAAATCGTGGCTTCCATTCTTGCCGACCAAGGTTACAACACCACAAATTTATTGGAAGACGCCGATTTGGTTTTGGTAAACACCTGCTCCATCCGCGATAAAGCAGAGCAAACCGTCAGAAAACGCCTTGAAAAATACAACGCCGTAAAGCGAATAAACCCAAAAATGAAAGTGGGCGTTTTGGGCTGCATGGCCGAACGTTTAAAGGAAAAATTTCTGGAAGAGGAAAAAATAGTCGATTTGGTAATTGGGCCGGATGCCTACAAAGACATCCCGAATTTGCTGAAGGAAGTTGAGGAAGGCCGCGATGCCGTAAACGTTATTCTTTCAAAGGAAGAAACTTATGGCGATATTTCGCCCGTGCGTTTGGGCGGAAATGGAATTACTGCTTTTGTGAGCATCACGCGCGGTTGTGATAATATGTGTACGTTTTGCGTTGTGCCGTTTACGAGAGGCCGTGAGCGCAGCCGTGACCCGCAGAGTATTTTGCGCGAAGTGGATGATTTGGCGGAAAAAGGTTATAAAGAAATCACACTTCTCGGCCAAAATGTGGATAGTTATTTATGGTACGGCGGCGGCCTGAAAAAGGATTTCAAAAATGCTTCGGAAATGCAACAGGCAACTGCGACTGATTTTGCGCAATTGCTTGATTTGGTCGCCACTTCGCACCCAAAAATGCGTATTCGTTTTTCAACCAGCAATCCGCAGGATATGCACGAGGAAGTTTTGCACGTCGTTGCGAAACACGATAATATCTGTAACCATATCCATCTTCCCGTGCAAAGTGGCAGTACTCGGATTTTAAAGGAAATGAATCGTCAGCATTCACGAGAGGAATATATTAAGTTGATTGACCGGATTTGGGAAATTATTCCCGGTTGTTCCATTTCGCAGGATTTGATTATTGGTTTTCCAACGGAAACTGAGGAAGACCACCAAGAAACCATGAGTTTGATGGAATATGTGAAATACGGTTTTGGCTATATGTACAAATATTCCGAAAGGCCCGGAACAATGGCCGCCCGAAAATTTGAAGATGATGTGCCCGAGGAAACAAAAAGCCGAAGATTAACGGAGATTGTTGATCTTCAGCAAAAGCACAGCGCCATTCGTACCGCATCATTTTTAGGCGAAATAGTTACGGTTTTAATTGAAAAAGAATCAAAGAAAAATAAAAACGAATGGAGCGGAAGAACGGAGCATAATAATGTTGCCGTTTTTCCGAAGGAAAATTATAAAGCCGGAGATTTTGTAAACGTAAAAATAACTGATTGTACCACTGCTACTTTGATTGGCGAGGCGGTGGGATATTCATAAAACCAAGAGATTATGAAAACAAGACTATTTCTTTTTACAATAAGTTTTTTGTTGTTGGCCTGTTCCAATGATGATGAAAACCCACTGCCCGAAGAGCAGAACACGGAGTTGAAGATTAAAAAATACACAAGCATATCTATAGATGCAAACGGAAGTCCAAATGGAGAGATAGTAGAATATTTTTTTGATGAAAACGGAAAGAAAACGAAAGACCATATTATAAATTCTTTCTATGATTATTTTTGGGAATACACTTACAACGATTTGGGACAAGTAACAAGAAAAGCCCACAACCACTTGAATTATCCTATTGACTTTGTTGAAAATTACTATTATGGCACAAACAACAAACCTTGGGTTGTTTTTAGAGACTGGGATAATGACGGAGT
>JBEBRF010000175.1:0-4073 GCA_040394975.1 Aequorivita soesokkakensis | reverse complement strand
TGCCCTCAGGATCGGAAGATTCAGTTGGCAGATTGATGTCGTCAAATATAAAATCGATGGTGCCGTTCACAAGTTCTGTTTCCATTGTGTGGCTCGCATCCAAAACTTTTAAGGTTGTCCAGTCCAGCTTTTCATCCAGCGCATCCTGCACCCGAACATTGATGGCACTGGCAGTTCCCATATTCTGGAAACGCACCACATAATGCAGATATTCATCGGCATTTTCAATTAGCACTTGATAGCCCTCCAGCACTTGCTTATCGTTCGGATCAAAACTGTTTACCGCTACTTGGTTTAGCTGAAAAACATTGTCATCCGGTGCGGCATCGCCACTCACGGGGTTTACTCTGGCTATATAGGGCAGCACATCCCCAGCTTCCACAATTGGGGGCTGTTCCACCTCAAAAATCACTTCAATGCTTCTTGTTTCAAAAGGGTTCAGATTGCTATAATCCCAAGAAATAGTAGTTCCGTTAGCGGAAGTTTCCGTCGGCGTTGCCTCCACAAAAGTTACCAATGCCCCATCAAAATCCAGTTCCACGTTCCCGCTCAGTTGGGTTGTTCCAATATTTTCATAAACCAGCATATAGCTTGCCTCAAACCCGGGACGGGCAGCAGTCAAGGGTACAAGGGTTACGGCAAGATCATTGGCGGTGGTAGTTGGCGCAATGCAAAAATCCGCAATCTCGGTCTGGTCAAAGCCAACAAACGTATCAACAGCCTGCGCGGGAGTCAATGAAAAATAAGGCGAAAGTCCTAAAACAGTAGTGGCGTAGGTATTCTCTGCCACGGTAAGATTGTAATCGCCAGTATTTATTGTAGTCGTCGCAAAGTTGTTTGTGCCATCGTTAGTGTTTACAAGCAGCCCACCAATCCCAGCATCGCCTCCATCACAGCCGTTGTTTTCATCGTCATAAGTTACCGTGCCAGTTATATGGTTTAGGTCGCCGTTGGCGATGGAACAGTCTTCAACAAAGGTTGCCAAGGGTGGAATATCTGTAAAGTTTGCTGCGGCGTATTGGGCGTCTTCTACGCAGATAAATTGTAGGTTGGGGTTATTTTGAATTGAAAAAGTTGTAGATGGACAGTCTGCTCCAAAAACTTCAGTATTGCCATTTTTTAGATTGATATATTCTAATGAAAAATTATTATTCAGCCTTAATAAACACAGATTTTCATTATTGGTTAAATCCAATTCTGTAATCGGAATATTTCCGAGATACAAACTTTTTAAATTAACATTCGTAGATAAATCAATAGATGATAAAGGGGTTCTTGTGCAATCGAAGGATTCCAAATTTACATTTTGTGATAAATCAATATTGTTAAAAGAACCGTTCGTCGACAATCTTGTTAAATTGAGATTGTTCGAAACATCTAAACTTTGAAGATTATTATTATAACAATATAACCAATCGAGATTAGGATTTTGACTTAAATCCAACGAAGAAATATTATTATTATAAATCGCCAATATTTCTAAATCTGGATTATTGGTAACATCCAACGCTGTTAAGCCATTATTTCTACTTGTAAGATTTTTGAGTTTAGTATTATTCGAAATGTCTAAGGATGTTAGTGGGCAATAATCACTTTCGAGAGTTTCCAAATTGATATTATTTGAAAGATTTAAATTGCTAATGGGATTATTAAAACAACCCAAATTAATCAGATTAATATTTGACGACAAATCTATTGAAGAGATATTATTAAATCCAAAACCTAAATTCTGCAAATCAATATTCTGAGAAACATCTAAATTAGTTAGATTATTATCAGTAAGGCTAAGGTAGGTTAAGTTTACATTTTGGGAGATATCTATAGATGTTAAATTGTTTTGATATAAGTTCAAATTTTCAACATTAATAAATGCTTGAATACCTGTTAAGTCAGTAATATTTTTTGTTGCTAATACTAAATGAGTAACAATTTCCGCCTCACTAAACTGTATCTCCCCGTCCCCATTGGTATCAATAGGAAGATTGTGATTCAGCAACGCAGTCTTAAAATTGGCATCGGGTATATTTACAATCTGCGCACTTCCAGCAAAAGAAGCCAGTAAAGCAAGGGTAAGTAGTATGTGTTTCATTTAAAAAGTTTATTAGTTTAAAAGTTTATTCTACACAATGAGCATTGTAAATCTCAACAACCTTTGGAAGCTCAGATCTCTTAAATCCTTTTTTATTTATAAGTTCCATCGCGGGAGCACACTCCGCAAAGTAAACCTTTGATTTTCTCTCATATTTCGGCCCCGTACCTGTTCCGGATCTATGGAGTTCGAAGGGTTCTTCATCTCCGGTTTGAACATAAATTGAAAAAATATCATTATTGTCTCCCGCTTTAACTACTAACTGGCATGCGCCATCTTCAATTATATAGTATCCCTCGTAATGCTTTTTTTCTTTTATGTATTTAATCCCGACGTAATTATATATTAACTGCCTACCAACGGATAATTTACCCCTTACATGGATTTTTTTAATGTCATTAATACTAACAAGGTTTGATTTGTCATGGTATTCTCTCAAAAGCTTACCAGCACCAAACCCCATAATTGATGCTTTCCTTTTCCATTTCTCCTTAAAATAGCGTAGCGAATCCCCTTCAACTATAAGATCAGCGGTTTTCATTTCCAACTGGTCGCCGTTTTTCATTTCTATCACACCAAATTGGCTCTGGGCATGAAAACTTATGAGGGCAAAAATTAGCACTATAACAGAGTTAAATGATTTTGTTCTTTTCATAATTAAATTTCATATAGGTTTTTAAAATTCCGATAAGCAGTTTTACAAGAAAGGTTTTCAATGTTTGCCAATTGGTAATAGGGCTAAGTTCCAAACAAGAGCCACAGACCCTTGTTTATCAAGCGCAATATATATATATATCCAAAAAATAAAAAACTTAAAAAAAAACATCAATAATCGATAAGAAACCACGAATAACAATAGACAATTCGTGAATTCGTGGTCGAACAATCGACAACTGAGAACCGACAACCAAAATTTCATATATTTGGGTAAAACGATTTTATCATGACCACAATCCACATAAAGGACGAACTGAACTTGGAGAAAACCCATTTTCATTTCGGCTACGCTCAATGACCGAAAGCGGAGACGAAACCCAGTGGTTGAGCGGAGCCGAAACCCGGTGGTTGAGCGGAGCCGAAACCCGGTGGTTGAGCGGAGCCGAAACCGGGTGGTTGAGCGGAGTTGAAACCTAAAATCTTATGAAAGGATATATGTACATCTTAAAATGCGCCAACGATTTATATTATACGGGAAGTACGAATAATATAGAAAAACGCATTTTGGAACATCAAAGTGGATTAGGGGCAAATTTCACGAGAAAATATCTTCCGGTCCAATTAGTTTATTTTGAAGAATTTTCTCGAATAGATGATGCTTTTTATAGAGAAAAGCAAATCCAAGGATGGAGCAGAAAGAAAAAAGAGGCTTTAATCAATGGGAAAGGAAATCTTTTGCACCAGCTGGCAGAGTGTAAGAATGATTCCCATTCTAATAACAAATTATCGTGACGAATGTCATTTCGGCTCCGCTCAATGACCGGGGAGTGGTGGCTGAGCGGAGCCGAAGCCCGGCATTTCGGCTCCGCTCAATGACCGGGGAGTGGTGGCTGAGCGGAGCCGAAACCCGGTGGCTGAGCGGAGCCGAAACCCGGTGGCTGAGCGGAGCCGAAACCCGGTGGTTGAGCGGAGCCGAAACCCGGTGGTTGAGCGGAGCCGAAACCCGGTGGCTGAGCGGAGCCGAAACCCGGTGGCTGAGCGGAGCCGAAGCCCTATTCCCCTACATGCTGCGAATAGTTCCGCCACTTCTCCAAACAGGCCTCCATATCTTCGGGAATGGGGCATTCAAAGCGCATAAATTCTTCGGTAACGGGATGCACAAAACCTAATGTGCGGGCGTGCAAAGCTTGCCGAGGCAGTATTTTAAAGCAGTTTTCAACAAACTGTTTGTATTTGGTGAAAGTTGTTCCCTTTAAAATCTTTTCGCCGCCGTAGCGCTCATCGTTGAAAAGCGTGTGGCCAATGTATTTCAAATGCACCCGAATTT
>JBEBRF010000174.1:0-4123 GCA_040394975.1 Aequorivita soesokkakensis | reverse complement strand
CGTTTCCTCTGCCTGTCCATGCTCGCCGCCTTGTCCGCCATGCAGGCCGCGGCGCAGGAGAAAAGTGTCAATCCGGGAATCAACGATGCCTTTGAGAATCCCGACGTGGAGGCATTTGCGGAGCGGTTTGAGGTCGAGAGCCGCGAAGTCTTCGCACGCCGGCACGCCATCGTCGCAGCTTGCCAGATCGAGCCGGGGCAAACGGTCGCCGATATCGGCGCCGGTACCGGCCTGTTCACCCGGCTATTCTCCGACGCGGTGGGCAAGGCTGGCCGTGTGATCGCGGTCGACATCTCGCAGAAGTTTCTCGACCGCATCCAAGCGGACAGCCGCGAGCGGAACCAGTCAAACGTGGAAACGCTGCTCGCCGCCACCGACTCGGCGCGGTTGCCGGCCGACTCGGTCGACCTGGCTTTCATCTGCGATACCTATCACCATTTCGAGTTCCCGCAGAAAACCATGGCTTCGCTGCACCGGGCGCTCAAGCCGGGCGGGCGGATCGTGCTGATCGACTTTCACCGCATTCCGGGCACCAGCAGCGATTGGGTGCTCGGTCACGTCCGCGCCGGCCAAGACGTGTTTGAAGCCGAGATCATCCAGGCCGGCTTCCGCAAAGTGCGTGAGGAGCCCGAACTGCTCCAAGAGAACTATTTTGTTGTCTTCGAAAAGCAACCGCAGCCATGATGCTTCCAGCAAAGGGTACTGCTCCTGCGAGCTTGCCTGCAAATGCCTGGCTCGCGATCCAGCTCGAAGGAAATGGAATTGAGTTAGGCACAGTTTCGGCTGGAACCCTATGTCGGTATGTCGATGCTTTTCGGCTCGGACTCCAAGCGACGATCGAGATGGTCGAAGCCGTCCAACCGGTGCAGGCGACAGGGCGGCGGAAACGGTGGATTGAACGCATGGCCGACTTGCCGCTGATGGGAATTGAGTCCGGTTGCGTGCGGATCCTCTTGGGGGCGCCGAGTCAGGACGGATTGTTTGCCGAAGCCGAACAGGGTGCGTTTGCCCGCGCGATTGAGTGGCTATTCCAAAGCCTCGCAGCAGCGTCTGCCGAAGACGGTACAACTCCAGAATCAACTCGCTGGCCTTTGCCTCCTTGGACAGAACAGCGTCTGCTGAACATCGTCGTCCGGCTGATGCCCCCACGGCGTGGTCCGCTCCACCGAATCGCGTTCCTGCGCCGCCTTAGCGACAACGAGCCAGGCTTGGAATGGATCACGCTGGACCGACAAAGCCGCCAGCGGATCGAAAAGAGAATCGAACAGTGGCACTCCGATCCTGATGGTCCGATCCAAACTCCAACACTCACTCGCTACCTACCCGGCGGCTTCTTTTAGAATCCATCAACCGAACGCCCAACAATCGATTGGCAACCCTTCTGCGAAGGAACCGGCGCATCGTGGTTATATTGAATCCGAGAGTGCCTGCGAAACACCGCTGGGTCACAGCGTCTCTGCTCGCAGGCATCTGTATTCTGTCTTTAAATGCTGCGGCGACAGAACTGCGAATACGATTTGTTTATGATGGTGATCCTCCGGCGCCGCAGCCGATCGTCGCCGACCGGGACAAGGAAATCTGTGGCGCGTTTAAGCTGGTCGACGAACGCCTGCTGGTGAACCGCAGCAATCGGGGTATCCAGAACGTTGTCGTGTACCTCGACACCGGACGCGGTGGAACGAAGCTGGCCTCCGTTCAGCCCCGCAATCAGGAAGTTCAACTGACGGCAGAGCATTGCCGTTTCCATCCGCACATCGTCGTCGCCCAAGCCGGTGACACGCTCGTTTTTGAACCTCAGTCGGCGGCAGGGCACAATCTCAATATCAGCTTCTTCAGAAACCCGCCCACCGGTATCGTGATTCCGCCCGGGGGAGCAAGGCGCATCAAGTTATCCTTGCCAGAACCGGCTCCAATCCCTTTGGAATGCAACATTCATCCGTGGATGAGTGGGTATTTGATTTTACTCGAGCACCCCTTTGTCGGTATCAGCGACGCCGACGGCCAAATCGTCATCTCAGGGCTGCCGAACGACCGAGAGTTGGTCTTTCGCGTCTTCCATGAGTCCCTTAAGGGATGGGTATCCGGTGTCAAAGTGAATGGCAACGACACGACTTGGCAACGCAACCGATTCTCGATCACACCCGCCGACGGGGTGACGAATCTCGGGACGGTTTCGCTCCCTGCGGAAGTTTTTGCCATGAGCGACGATTATCCATAGACCGTTTTGCACCGCGGCTCGGGCGCCATCCCGCGGCAGATGCTTGACATCGCCCGCCGGCGAGCGTGAAAATATCAGTTGGTCCACAACGGTTGATCTCGATACGCGAGCGCAGCTTGGCCGCAACGGCGAATCGACTTGCATGCACCTCATGAGTTGCATGCAAGGACCTCAGGGAAGTATCGCCTTATCTTCCTTGAGAGTGACAAAAATGTCCAACATTGAAGATCCCACTGATATCCTTCCAGCTCCTCGGACACAGCCACCGCAGGAGGTCGATCGCGAGCGTCAGATCTTTGAGGACAACTGGCGGCGAAATGAGTCGCCTGGTCCAGGCGAGGGCGAGCATCAACACCGTGAGACGGTCAGTGTTCCGGTGATTATCAGCGTGTGGGAACTGATTGTCGGTGCAATCTGCATCGCGCTGTGGTTCATCCTGTTTGCCGGGGGGATCTTGATCGCCACGCAGCCCTATCTGCAACAACTGAATACGGACTTGCCGCTCGGTGAACGAGCTCATATCTGGTTGATGGTGCTTTGTTTCTGGACGATCACCAACATCGGTATGCTCTCCTGTTTGTCGGCCATGCTTGGCGCACTCGGCCGTCGAACACGCTTTACGGTCCTGGTCGCAAGTCATCCCTGCGTCGAGCCAGAACCTCAAGACGTCCGTGGGACGTTGGTCTTCTATTATTCAGCAGTCATGCGCGGCTTTGGCATTTATACATTGGTTCAAGCCGGACTGTTGGTATTGGCGACGAAAGCATTCATTCAGCCAGAGCAGGGTGAATACCTGCGGCTTGCCGCAACCATGTCGGTACTCGGTTTTTACGCCGGTTATGATCCCGAAATGTTTGGTGTGTTACTCGCTCGCGTCCGCCGGTTGTTCGAATCACCCCCGCAATGAACTGGCTGGGGTGTCGTGTGGACCAGCGCACTTGCGAGCACCCTTTAATCTCGTCGGCAGCGGCTAGTCGGCGGAGGGCGGCATCTCTGGCCCAAGGTACGTCTGAAGGGTACCGGCGGAGTCGGCATAACCGCGGGGCATCGATTCGGTTGTAAATCGCAGCACCGGCGGCCCGCTGGCTCCGATGGCGATCATCCCGCCGTCGCCGGGAGTCAAGACTTCCTGGAGCACGCGCTCGGTCGCTGCCTGCAGCGACATCCCGGTGTGTTTGACGAACCAGGCGACCTGAGCCGCAGCGCTGTGACGCACGAATTGTTCGCCGGCTCCGGTGCCGCTGACCGCCGCGACACCGTTTTCCGCATAATTCCCGGCTCCGGCGATCGGTGAATCGCCGATCCGTCCCGCCAGCTTTCCATTGCGGCCGCCGGTGGAGGTCGCGGCCGCCAGGTTCCCCTGGCGATCGCGGGCCACGGCGCCGACCGTCCCCTCGCTGTGACGTTTGGCCGGATGCGGCAGCGGCGGTAAACCCTGCGCCTGCCGCCGTTTCTGCACCGCTTCAAAACGTTTTTCGGTGAAGAAGTATTCCTGAGTGACGGTGCCGAAGCCTTGCGCCACGGCGAAGGCGTCCGCCGCCGGGCCACCGAGCAGCACATGGTCGGTGTGGTCCATCACGGCCCGCGCGACCGAGACCGGATTGCTGCTGTATTTGAGCCCGCAGACGCCACCGGTTTTGAGGTTGCTGCCGTCCATGATCGAGGCGTCGAGTTCGAACGTGCCGTCGATCGTCATCACCGAGCCGCGACCGGCGTTGAACAACGGCTCATCCTCGAGCGCCCACACCATCTCTTCCACGGCATCCACCGCCGTACCGCCTTCGGCCAAAACAACACGACCGGCCGCCAATGCCCGAGCCAGCCCGGCATGGTAAACCGCTTCCTGCTCCGGCGTCGGCTTAAAATCCAGTCGCCCCGCTCCGGCATGGACGGCGATGGCCCAAT
>JBEBRF010000173.1:0-4136 GCA_040394975.1 Aequorivita soesokkakensis | reverse complement strand
GGTGAAGACAACCTACACGATGATGGACGCATCAATACCGATAGTGAAATTAGGAATTACATTCAACACCACATTAAGGATGCACATGATTTCCATTTAGTATCCTATACAAATGATTCCGGCGAGCGTGTGCACATTGGTTTTCCACTTCCCGTAATTTTATTTGGCCAGAACGGTTTCACAACTTTTATGTCCTCAGAGTTCCATCACGATACCGATGGCAAAGTGGTCGTGGAGAAAAACGGAAACCGTTTTGTAAACTACCACAGCAAAATATATGAATTGGAAACTGGAGCCACGGAAGTGGCCTTTGATGCTCAGCATCACCCTGTAAATGCTTCCCGACCCTTAGATCTCTCAATTACAAAAAGTGTTTTTGGAATTTTGGTTATTGGTCTTTTAATGTTGTGGTGGTTTTCATCCTTGGCCAGACAATATAAAAACCGGAGCATCCCGAAGGGTTTCGGGCGTGTTTTGGAACCGTTGGTGCTATATGTGCGTGACGAAATCGCAAAGCCGAACATAGGCG
Source organism: Aequorivita soesokkakensis (assembly GCA_040394975.1). Lineage (GTDB taxonomy): Bacteria > Bacteroidota > Bacteroidia > Flavobacteriales > Flavobacteriaceae > Aequorivita > Aequorivita soesokkakensis_A. The sequence continues at coordinate 3,607 of JBEBRF010000173.1, read as the reverse complement.
AAAAAAAATATAAAAAGTTTACAGGGTATTTAATGACTGTATTCTTTTTTATATGGATTCTGAACCTCTTGGGCCTGACTCCCCTTGGGTTTAACGTAACGGGCCAAATTGCTGTTACAGCGGCCTTGGCCATTTTCACACTTATAATCTATACAGCAAGCGGCAATAAAGATTACTGGATGCATATGTTATGGATGCCGGGAGTGCCTGTTTTAATTCGTCCGGTTTTGGCAATTATTGAACTGGTAGGCGCCTTTATAATTAAGCCTTTCTCCCTGCTTGTGCGTTTGTTCGCAAACATCTCTGCGGGTCATATTATAGTAATGAGCTTAGTTGCCATTATGATAACCTTGAAAGGGGAAATTACACCCGTAGGCTCTACAGCCCTTTCATTTGTGCTGGCCTTATTCATTTCAGTTATAGAAATTTTAGTAGCCTTTTTGCAGGCCTATATTTTTACAATGCTATCAGCTTTATTTATTGGTATGGCTGTGGCGGAACACGATCACGAACACGATTCTGACGGTACGTATGAACAGACCGATGCTGAAGATGTTCGGGCAGATTTTATTTAATAATGTATTTTTTTGTTTAATTAATTTATAAATATTTTTTTATGGAAACAATGGTTCCAAATTTAGTAGGTGCAGGTCTAATCGTTATTGGAGCTGGTATTGGTCTTGGTAAAATTGGTGGTGGCGCTATGGAAGCTATCGCCCGTCAACCAGAAGCAACCGGTAAAATCCAAACTGCAATGATTATTATCGCTGCTCTTTTAGAAGGTTTGGCATTTGGTGCACTTTTCTTAGGAAAGTAATCCAACAAAAAACCAAATTCACTTTCCTGTAACGGTTGGTTGCAGGAAGTGGATTTTTTTAACTCGACAAAAAAAATAATCCAATTTTCCCACTGGGTAATATTCATAACTATGGATCAATTATTAAACGATTTTTCTCCCGGACTGTTCATAATGCAAACAGTCATTTTAATAGTGCTTATTTTCTTAATGGTAAGATTTGCGTGGAAACCTATCCTCAACTCCTTAAATGAAAGAGAAGAAGGAATCCAAGGCGCCTTGGATGCGGCTGAAAAAGCAAAACTCGAAATGCAAAACCTTCAGGCCGACAACGAAAAATTATTGCAGGAAGCCCGATCAGAACGGGAAGCAATGATGAAGGAAGCCCGCGAGATAAAAGCAAAAATGATCACAGACGCCAAAGAAGAAGCCAAGGCCGAAGCTGATAAAATGATTATCCAAGCACAAACCGCCATTGAAAGCGAAAAAAAATCGGCCATTGCCGAATTGAAACAACAAGTGGCAAGCCTTTCTTTGGAAATTGCCGAAAAAGTAGTGAAACACGAACTTTCCGATAAGAACAAGCAATTGAAGCTTGTTGACGAAATGTTGGCCGACGCAAAATTAAATTAAGTTTCAATGAGCAGAGCAGCGATTAGATACGCAAAGGCAATTTTACAGAAAGCAAACGAAAACAACACCCAAGCCGTTGTTTTTGGCGATATGCAGTCTGTTTACAACACTATTGAAAATAGCCGCGAATTGCAGACCGTGCTTCAAAGTCCGGTAATTAAAGCAAATGATAAAAAAGAAGCTTTGTTGAAAATTTTCAGCGGACAATCGGAAACCACACATTCGCTAATCAATATTTTGGTTGAAAACAAACGTACTTCATTATTAGGAAATGTGGCCCAAAGCTATATCGATCTTTACAATGAAGAACAGGGCGTAAAAGTAGCGACCGTAATAACCGCTATTCCTCTTTCTTCAGAATTGGAAGAAAAAGTAATGGCCAAAGTAAAAGAATTGACGGGAAGTGAAAAAGTAACGCTTCAAAATGAAATTGACCCAGCAATAATTGGCGGATTCATTCTTCGCGTGGGCGATATTCAGTACAACGCGAGCATCGCGAACCAATTGGGAAATTTAAAAAGAGAATTCAGTAAATCAATATAATAATTGTTGACAGGTTTTAAATTTTAGGCGTAAATCTAAAATCGTAAATCTAAAATCGTAAATCAAAATGGCAGAAGTAAAACCAGCTGAAGTATCAGCAATATTGAAGCAACAACTTACAGGCTTTGAAGCAAGCGCTTCCCTGGATGAAGTAGGAACCGTATTGACCGTGGGTGACGGGATCGTTCGTGCTTATGGACTTTCAAACGCCCAATACGGCGAATTGGTAGCTTTCGAAAGCGGCCTTGAAGGTATCGTTTTGAACCTTGAGGAAGATAACGTAGGTATCGTACTTTTAGGTCCTTCCAAAGAAATTAAGGAAGGTTCCACAGTAAAACGTACCCAGCGTATCGCTTCGCTTAAAGTAGGAGAAGGCATCGTTGGCCGAGTTGTAAACACTTTGGGGCAGCCTATCGATGGGAAAGGACCAATCACCGGCGAAACTTACGAGATGCCATTGGAGCGTAAAGCGCCGGGTGTAATTTACCGCCAACCGGTAACTGAGCCGCTTCAAACTGGAATTAAATCCATCGATGCAATGATTCCCGTGGGCCGTGGCCAGCGTGAGCTTGTAATTGGTGACCGCCAAACCGGGAAATCTACCGTTTGTATCGATACCATTTTGAACCAAAAAGAATTTTACGATGCCGGCCAGCCCGTGTATTGTATCTATGTTGCGGTGGGGCAAAAAGCTTCAACCGTGGCGAATATTGCACAGGTTTTGGAAGAAAAAGGCGCTTTGGCCTATACAACCATTGTAGCCGCAAACGCTTCCGACCCTGCGCCAATGCAGGTTTATGCTCCCTTCGCAGGTGCAGCAATCGGCGAGTATTTCCGCGATACCGGCCGCCCGGCTTTGATAGTTTATGATGATCTTTCAAAACAAGCCGTGGCCTATCGTGAGGTTTCGCTTTTGCTTCGCCGTCCACCGGGGCGTGAGGCTTATCCGGGCGACGTTTTCTTCCTTCACTCAAGATTATTGGAGCGCGCCGCAAAAGTAATTGCCGATGATGATATTGCAAAAGAAATGAACGACCTTCCCGAATCATTGAAAGGAATCGTAAAAGGCGGCGGTTCATTGACTGCGCTTCCTATTATTGAAACACAAGCGGGCGACGTTTCGGCATATATTCCAACGAACGTGATTTCCATTACCGACGGGCAGATTTTCCTTGATGGCGATTTGTTCAACGCGGGGGTTCGTCCGGCCATTAACGTAGGTATTTCGGTATCGCGTGTGGGTGGTAACGCTCAAATTAAATCGATGAAAAAGGTAGCAGGAACCCTAAAACTGGATCAAGCGGCTTTCCGTGAACTGGAAGCTTTCGCCAAATTCGGTTCAGATTTGGATGCCGCTACCCTGAATGTAATTGAAAAAGGAAGACGAAACGTAGAGATTTTGAAGCAATCTGAAAACGATCCATATACCGTTGAAGATCAAATTGCAGTAATTTATGCCGGTTCAAAAAATTTAATGCGAAACGTTCCGGTTGAAAAAGTAAAGGAATTTGAAAGGGATTATTTGGAAATGTTGAACGTAAAGCACAAAGACACGCTTAACGATTTGAAAGCGGGAAAACTTACGGATGAAGCGATTGATGTGATGACTTCAGTTGCAAACGATCTTTCAGCGAA
>JBEBRF010000172.1:0-4137 GCA_040394975.1 Aequorivita soesokkakensis | reverse complement strand
AGGACGGGGCGCCAAAGGAATTCAAAGGACATTTTACCCTAAAACGATAAATAAGTATTATGAACATAAAAAAAATCCCCCTTATCCTATTATTCATCTCATCGCTTTTTGGTTATTCCCAAGATGGCATACCGATATATTCTGAATATTTAGCTGATAATTTATATTTGCTGCACCCTTCCATGGCGGGGGCCGCCACTCACAATCAGCTACGTTTGACAGCGCGACAGCAATGGTTTGATCAAGAAGATGCTCCAAACTTACAAACATTGAGCTTCAACGCAAGGTTAGGGGAGCAGTCAGGAGTAGGAGCGATATTTTATAATGATAAAAATGGTTATCATTCGCAAACTGGTGGTTATATTACTTATGCACATCACCTTATGTTTTCAAGAAGTGAGGCAGATCTCAACCAGTTGTCCTTTGGATTAAGTGCGGGATTAACGCAACAACGACTTGATGAAACCAAGTTTCCTTTAGATGATTATGATCCTGTAATAGCGGGAATTATGCAAAGTACTTCCTATTTTAACGTGGATGCCGGTTTATCCTATAATTTTCTAGATTTCTCGGCTCACTTTACGGTAAAGAATATTATTTTTCAGAATAGATCGATTTATTCCGAAGCGTATGAATCAAACAATCAAAGGAAATATTTGCTTTCAGCAGCTTATGCCATTGGGCAATATGGTGCAGATTGGAGCTATGAGCCCTCTTTTCTTTTTCAATGGAGCGAAGGCACTGGCGAACAGGCAATTGATGTAAATTTTAAAGCATACCGAACTATGGATTTTGGTGACCTTTGGGGCGGATTATCCTATAGACGTGGATTTGATGGTGCGGACTATTTGGATGGAACCCAAGCCAAAGGCCAGAAGCCACAATATTTTTCGCCAATATTGGGAATTAATTATAAGAACTTTATGTTCGCCTATACCTATACATATCAAACTGGAGAGGTAAGGTTTGACGGAGGCTCTTATCATCAAATTACATTGGGATATGACTTTTTGGGCGGCAGAAAGGAACCGTATGATTGTAATTGTCCCGCAATTAATTAATATTGCTTCCTCAAAAATTTGAAAATTGCCCGGAGTTCTTAAAAAGGCTCCGGGCATATTTTTTAAAAGAAATAAATAATAGGAAGGTTTATTTCAAAAATGCGCTTCTTCCTATTGCTGCTTGAAAATGCTTATATATTTCCCTAATTTTCAAACCTTTTTCTATATACCGATTCAATAACCTCAAAAATTCAATTATGATCATAAAATCCATCAATGGAAAAAGCCCCATAATCCCCTCAGATTGTTTTATTGCAGAAAATGCCACCATTGTGGGCGATGTTGTTTTGGGCGGCCAGTGCAGTGTTTGGTTTAATGCCGTTATTCGCGGGGATGTGCACTTTATAAAATTGGGCGATAAAGTAAATGTGCAGGACGGCGCCGTTATCCATGCTACCTATAAAACTTCACCCACCACTATCGGGAACAATGTTTCCATAGGCCATAATGCCATTGTGCATGGTTGTACTGTACATGATAATGTTTTGATTGGCATGGGAAGCATTATTATGGACGATTGCGTGATTGAAAGCAACACCATTATTGCAGCGGGGGCTGTGGTATCAAAAAGAACCAGGGTTGAAAGCGGAAGCATATACGCAGGTATTCCTGCCAAGAAAATTGGCGCTATTAGCCCTGAGCTCACCAAGGGTGAGATAGAAAGAATTGCGAATAATTATGTTATTTATTCCTCTTGGTTTAAGGAATAATCAAAAGTCCATTTTTGAAACTGAAATGGTATTTTCATATTCTTTCAAGAGAAATTTCAGTGTGTGCATATCAGCGTTCGTAAAAAACTGAAGGGTAGGGGTAGTATTATTTTCCCGAAGCAAGTTCAAGCTTTGCAATACGTTTTTTGTCTGCCGAGCCACCGCTTCTCCGGAATCTATGATTTTAACATTTTTGGGCAGCATTTTCTGTAATTGGGGGATGATGTAAGGATAATGGCTGCATCCCAGCACCAGATAATCTACGTTGGCGTCAATCATAGGTTTCGTGTATTTTCTTAGTAAAGAAATCATTTCGGGGCCATCGAGGTTTCCCGCTTCAATTAATGTCACGAGGCCTTCGCCAATTATTTCCACAACGCTGATATCCTTTGTAAATTCTTTGCTTTTGCTGAATAGTGCGCTGCTCAGGGTGCCCTTGGTAGCCAAAATCCCGATACTTTTCGAGGTGGTCTGTAGCGCTGCGGGCTTTATGGCGGGCTCAATCCCAATTATGGGGATGGAATAATTTTCACGAAGGACCGCTATGGCATTAGTGGTGGCGGTATTGCAGGCAACCACAATTATTTTACAATGAAGGGCAAGTAATTTTTCAACATTTTTGATGCTGAGATGAGTGATTTCTTCTGAAGTTTTGTTGCCATAGGGAGCATTTTTACTATCTGCCAGGTAGATCGTGTTTTCCAATGGCAAGAGTTTATGGATTTCCTTCCAAATGGACGATCCGCCTACGCCCGAATCAAAAACACCTATGGGCTTGTTTTTATCCATTTCGTAAAAATAGTTAATTCCTTCAAATGGGGATATAAAAAAACTGTCCGTTGTGGTGGACAGTTTTTGGTTTCTATTAGGAACAAAACTTACATTCCTAAATCTTTTTTAACATCGGCCATAAGGTCCTTGCCATCTGCAAGGATTACGCCACTACCCACGGTTGAGTCCAAAACATATTGGAATCCTTGTGCTTTTGCCACCTTTTGTATGGTAGATTGTGCTTTTTCGAGGATGGGCTTAAAAATATCTGTTCTTTTTTTGTCCAGGTCTTGAAGTGCTTGCTGTCTGTAAGCTTGGATATTGTCCTGCATGCCTTGAACTTCCTGGAATCTTTTTTGGTTTTCCTCATCGGTTTTTGTAGTAGCCTCGGCGTCATATTGCTTCATTTTAGTCTCAAGCTCCTTGGCCATTGCCTTAATTTCGGTGTCATACGTTTTCTGCACTTTTTCCAATTGGCTTTGAGCTGCCTTATATTCTGGCATTGCCTCAATTAATTCCTGTGCATTGATATGTGCAATTTTTGACTGGGCGTTCACAAAACTTGTGGCTCCTACGAAAAGTGCAATTGCAACTAATAACGTTTTCATTTTTTTCATTGTGAGTGTATTTAATTTAAGTGTTATTTAATTAGAAATATTGGTTATTGTGTTTTAAATCATTCGCCATTTTCGTCGCCATCGCCTTCCTTGCGTCCTTCCCCTGGAGGGATATTTCTGTTCTGGCGGGCATTTATTATGGAATCCCTTCTTTGTTCTCTTTCCAAAAGTAGGCGTTCCCTTCTTTCCTCAAACTCGGCTTTTTTGACTGCTCTAATGGAGTCGCGTTCTTTTTGGCGTTGCGCCATCATTTCTTCCCGTTCGGTTTTTTTGGCTTCCACTATTTTTTCGCGTTCCTCTTGTTTTTCCTGGATTGCTTTTTCTCTTTCGGTTACTTCGCCTTCTTCTTCAACTGAAAGTTTTTCACGTTGCTCTATTTCGCGTTTCGCTTTTTTATCTTCGGCCTGCACTCTTCTTCCGGCGCGCTCAATGCTGCGCAGTACCAGATCGCTGATGTCGTTTCTTTTTGCTGCAAAGAGCATCACCACGTCTGCGGATTTATCAAAGATAAAGTCATATTTTTTATTTTCCGCAACTTCTTGAACGATGTTGAAAACTTGGTCTTGAATGGGTTGTACCAACTGGCGGCGCTGAATCATCAAATCACCATTGGGGCCGAAACGATCTTGCTGGTATTTTAGCATTTCGTCTTCTTTGATTTTTATTTCTTCGTCACGCTCGTCAATCAGTTCTTTTGTCAATAAGACTCTTTCATTGGCCAGGTTGAGCTTCATCTGGTCAATTTCTTTTTGTTTTTTCTCGATGTCCTGTTTCCAGCGCTGCACCTTTCCTTCGAGTTGTATTGATGCTTCTTTGTATTCGGGGACGCTTTCAAGGATATATTCCATGTCAATATAACCTATTCGAACGCCTCTTTGAGCTTCTGCCATGAAGGTGAAGCACAAAAGGGCAAGGGTAAGAAGGAGTATTTTTTTTGTCTTCATATTATTTGGTTGTTGTTTAAGAAAATATCGTGCC
>JBEBRF010000171.1:0-4139 GCA_040394975.1 Aequorivita soesokkakensis | reverse complement strand
GATGTAAAGGAAGCCGTGGAATGTGTGAAATTATGGGGCGAGGTTTGTGGTTTGAGGAATGAGGATTTAAAACTTTGAAGTTTGAATTTTGAACCTTAAATTTTTAAACTACTTTTACAAAAAAAACGCACACCCTTTGGATTTTTTAGACATTCGGATTATAGATATTGTAGATATCGTGCTGGTAGCATTTCTGCTTTACTACCTCTATAATTTGGTTAAGGGCACCGTGGCCATCAATATTTTGGTGGGGATAATCATTGTTTACGCAATTTTTGTTGTCACCCAACTTTTGGAAATGGAGTTGCTCAGCAAGATTCTGGGCGGCTTTTTGGGCGTGGGAATGTTTGCTTTGGTGGTTGTTTTTCAGCCCGAAATCCGGAAATTCCTTTTGATGTTGGGCTCTACAAATTTCAACGCGCGACGCAGGTTTTTAAAACAGTTTAAATTTTCGGGGAATGACGGTGGCCTAAAAACAAATTTGGATGGCATTATGGCCGCTTGCAAAAAAATGTCTGCCTCACACACGGGTGCATTGATTGTCCTGCAACGCAACAATAGCTTGGATTTCGTAAAAAATAGCGGTGACAAAATGAACCTGGAAGTGAACCAACCCATTATTGAAAGTATTTTTTTCAAAAATAGCCCCTTGCACGATGGCGCCCTGATCATAGAAGAAAACAGAATTACCGCCACCCGGGTCATACTGCCGGTTTCAAACGACAAAAAAATACCCTTGCGTTTTGGGCTTCGGCACCGCGCAGCCGTTGGCATTACTGAAAAGACCGATGCTGTTTGCTTGGTCGTTTCCGAAGAGAACGGCACAATTTCCTATTTAAAGGACGGTGATTTTGTTCTTTTTGAAGATACAGATGAACTGCTGAATATTTTGAAAAAGGATTTGAGTTGAATTTAAAAATCTTCCCGATATTTAATTAAACCAAAAACTTCTATAATGTTAAGCTCGGGTTTAACAAAATAAACAATTGTATATCCCTTAAAAATTAAATCACGAATATTTTCGTTTTCAAAATAAATAGATTGTCTGTTTTTATATGGATAATTGCTTAATTCCTTAAGTGATTTAAGCAAATCATTTTTAAATTTTCGCGCCGCCGCCGGCTAATCACGTGCAATATAGGCTACTTGTTCATTCAAATCAAAATTAAAGTTTTCGAGAACCTTAATTTTCATATTTAGATATCGTTTTTTCTAAATTGGCATCCAATTCTTCAAGCGAAATAAATCTTGGATCTTTCAAATTCAGTTCGCTGAACCTTTCCCTTAACCTTCTTATATCCTCGTTTTCCTCAACGATAATCTGTAAATCCTCCGAATTGAATTCATTCAACATTTCTAGAATTTTCTTCAAGATTCTTTCGTTCACTTTAAGCTTTAGCGTTTCCATAATTATGAAAGTTTATCAAATATAAAGAAATATAATGGAGCTACTAAATAGCTTCCTCCGCCATAAACTGAACCTCATAAAGATTTCTGTAAAACCCATTTTCAAGTTTCAGCAATTCTTTGTGCGTGCCTTCTTCCACAATCTTTCCGGCATCCATCACTATGATTTTATCAGCTTTTTTTACAGTTGCCAATCTATGGGCTATTACAATGGAAGTTCTTCCGTTCGTGATTTTATCTGTGGCGGTTTGAATCAGTTCCTCCGAATAGGTATCAATGGATGAAGTGGCCTCGTCCAAAACCAAAATACTGGGCTTGCTGACATAGGCGCGCAAAAAGGAGATCAATTGCCGTTGTCCGGAGGATAGCGTTCCCCCGCGTTCCTTCACATTATAATGATATCCTTCCGGAAGCGATATTATGAATTGATGCACCCCTATTTCCTTTGCGGCCATTATGACGTCCTCTTCAGAAATGTTTGGGTTGTTGAGGGTAATATTGTTCAAAATAGAATCGGCAAAAAGGAACACGTCCTGCAAGACCACCGCGATTTGGCCCCGAAGGGAGGCCAGGGTATAATCATTTATAGGAATTCCATCTATCAAAATAGTGCCGCTATTTATTTCGTAAAAACGATTCAAAAGATTGATGATGGTGCTTTTGCCCGCGCCCGTGGCCCCAACTATGGCAACGGTTTCGCCGGGATTTGCCTTAAAGGAAATTCCACGTATTACTTCTTCGTCCTCGTTATACCCAAAATGCACATTTTTGAATTCAATTTCGCCGTTGGTACTTGTATATTCAACCGTTCCCAAATCTGAAATGTGCGACTGGGTATCAAGAATCCCGAAAACACGGTTTGCGGCAACCATTCCCATTTGAAGGGTATTGAACTTATCGGCAATCTGCCGGAGCGGCCGGAAAAGCATTTCAGCATATTGGATGAACGCAACCACAAGTCCCAAGGTTACGGCTCCCCCGCCAATAACATTCAAACCGCCGTACCAAACCACCAAACCCGTTGCCACGGCGCCGGCGGTTTCTGCAATGGGAAAGAAAATGGAGTTGTACCAAACGGTTTTTATCCACGCTTTTCTATGGTCTTTGTTTATTTCCTGAAAACGTTGGTACTCTGTTTCTTCACGGGTGAAGATTTGTACTATTTTCATTCCGGTGATGCGCTCCTGCACGAAGGTATTGAGGTTGGCCACTTGGTTTCGGACGTCTTCAAAAGCAACCTTCATCGCTTTCTGAAAAACCCGGGTGGCATACAATATAAACGGCAGAACAATAAAAACTATCAACGAGAGCCTCCAACTTTGATACACCATAAAACCAGCAATCACGAGCATTTTCAGCAAATCGCTTATGATCATAAACAAACCTTCGCTGAAAATACTGGAAATGGTTTCTACATCATTCACCGCACGGGTGGTCAATCTTCCCACGGCGCTTTTATCAAAATATTTCATTCTGAAGCTCATCATCAACCGGAAGAGCTTTTGGCGCATATCGCGGATTACGCTTTGGCCCAGCCAATTGGTATAGAAAATAAATGCGAATTGGAAAATAACTTCCAACATGAGCACCACCACCATCAAAATGATGTATTTCATAAACCCACCGCCATCCTTGGGGACCATGGAATCGTCTATGGCCAATTCCAAAAGATAAGGCCGCAGCACCGCGAGCCCGGACATAATAATGGCAGCAAAAGCGACGAAATAAAAGACAAGGCTATAGGGCTTTGTAAAAGCGAGCAGTCGCCTAAAAAGCTTAAAATCGAATGCGTTTCCTGTGTTTTCTGCCATTATGCTTTTATGTTTTCTGGATACACAACCTTCGTCAAATACAGCCCATGGGCCGGGGCGGAGGCACCGGCTTCTATCCTACTTTTGCTTTTCAAAATTGCCTTAAAACCCTCCACCGTGGTTTTTCCGTAACCCACGTCCAGCAGTGTCCCAACGATTGCGCGAACCATATTCCGAAGAAACCGGTCTGCGCTGATGGTAAAAATAAGGCTATTATCATTAGCTTCCCAAAATGCTTTGGTGATGGTGCAATTGAAAGTTTTCACATCGGTGCCGGAACGCGAAAAGCATTGAAAATCTTGATGTTCCAATAGCATTTTGGCGGCTTGGTTCATGAGTGCCACGTTGGGAATTCGGTTTATTTGAAAGGCGAAATCTTGGGTAAAGGGGTCTTTGCCAATTGAAATAATGTATTGGTAAACCCTTTCAACGGCATCAAACCGGGCGTGGGCATCTTCTTTTACTTGGAAAATATTTTTTATGGAAATATCCTTCGGAAGAAAGGAATTTACTCTGAAAAGGAAATCCTCTTTATTTCCAATTGCATCAAAATCGAAATGGGCAAAAAGTTGTTTGGCGTGAACGCCCGCATCCGTCCGTCCTGCGCCGGTTATTGCTATTTCCTTTCGAAGCAAAGTGGAAATCGTTTCCTCCAAAACCTGCTGCACGCTAATCTGCTCGGGCTGGCGCTGCCATCCGGAGTAATTTTTGCCGTGGTAGGCTATTTCAATAAAATATCGCAATTTCTTTTTTTCAGAATTGACAAAATTACAATATAGTTGAGGAGTTTAGTAGTTTATGGGTTTAAAAGTTTGGTTGAACCGAAATCGGTTAACTTTGCAATGAGTAATGAGTAATGAGCAATGAATAATGAATAATGAATAATAAATATTCCAATAATCCAATAATCCAATAATCCAA
>JBEBRF010000170.1:0-4203 GCA_040394975.1 Aequorivita soesokkakensis | reverse complement strand
TTATCTATGGCTTATCTATGGCTTTAGGTAGGCTTATATACGGGTGAACCTAGGGTTTGTTTTGTCCTGAAATAGGTTTAGAATAATAGGACTAAGAATAAACTGTAAACCTATTTTAGGATTAGTGTAAAATATGTAATCTCTCTGGCGCGCTTTTGCAAAGCGTGCCCATTTATAAGGGTATTTATAATGCCCATTACCACAATGGCGTTATTTTAACGGAAGGCTTTTCCCTATTTCCTTCTTCATAGGCCGCATAACTGCTGTTCACCCAATCGCGTTCATGATTTACAAAACGGGCGCTAACGGGATTGTAATGGATATAGTTAAGGCGCTGTTCCACTTTTTCAAAGGTATCTAAAAGCACGGGATGGAAACCGTCTTTCCAAAATTTAAAATTTACGCCGCGTTTGGTTCTTTGGGCTGCAAAACTGAATTTTTTCAACAGCCACTCCCGCCTACTTTCTGGATATTCCTGTATGGCTTCTACGATTCTCTTTGATGTGAATTTTTTGAAATCGCGAATTATATGCTGTAATTCCTCGCCATGGGAACTTACTATTGCGTGAAGATGGCTGGTCATATACACATACCCGTGAACTCGCAATCCCTTTTCGGCTATGCAATAATTAAACGACTCGTCCAGTATTTTTGTATATTCCGAACGTATAAATACATCCACCCAATCTATTACCGTTAGGGTTATAAAGGTGGGTTGCTGTCCATCTATGACTTTGTATTTATGCGACATCCTTTAAAAATACAAAATTTGGGTATTGGTTTGGTGATGGGTCGCATTGCAAATGCTCTATTTAGATGGGCACGCTTTGCAAAAGCGCGCCAGGGGGGTTTGCAGAAAGAACCTGTTTTGAACCAAATGGTGAAATATGGAGAGTTTAGATTAAGTTTCTTTAATGAACATTTTGCCTATTGAATCATGTCAAGCCCTGTACTTTTACTGTTTCGGGATGACAACGAATACCCTGCCGGTCTGCTGATCGATTTTAAAGGTTTTACCTATACTATCTTTAGTGGAAAAAGGATTGTTGGATACTGTTGTGGTTTTTCCGTATCTGGGTTGAACGGAGCATTTGGCCGTAGAAGAATAATCAGGATGGAACGCGATGCAATCGCGCATTAGCAGGGCTTGCTTCTTAATAGACTGGTAGTCAGATTGAATTGATTAAATATACTTTTTAATTAATTCAAACTCGAGTATTCGGAATACGCTATTGCCAACCACAGCTCGGGCATGCAAAGCTACGTACAGCCTCAGGAGGAACCTGTGGGACAGTGAGGACCGTCTGCGGGCGGTGGATCTTAATCCTGAGGCCGATTCCGCCATTTTTCTCATTTGAGCAAAAGCAGGCCTAACAGATCATGCCATTTGTGGAAATATTTATCATTACTTGATAAACCTGTTTTCCAACAAAGTAAAAGGCCTAAATCCAATAAAATTTTATCTGACAAAATTTCACCCAAAGCTGGGTGGTGCACCACTTGTTCCTTCTGGATTTCATCTTGATTTTGCATTGAAATTCCTGGAAAAGACTGCCATTCGACCCAATGGAATGCAGTGACACTGAATTTTGAAAATGAAATTTTGACAGTACTATCAAATGGCATTTTTTTTGTTGTTGAATAATGGAAGTCATCTAGGATTTCAAATTTGAAATAATGTTTAATTTAAAATTTTGTAATTATGAACAGTTCAGTGAGTGTTCCTAAGGACGGAAGGTTAGCGAACACTAATTCAAATCAAAACTTCCCTACTTGGTCGAATTTATTGGAAGATTTTTTCAATAGAGACCTACCAAGCGTATTCTCATCAAACTACAATACAGGATATTCCTTGCCAAAAGTAAATATCAAGGAGACTGCCGACAATTATCAACTTGAAATGGCAGCTCCCGGTCTCAAAAAATCGGATTTCAATCTGGAAATTGACAATCAGGTATTGACAATCTCGTCAGAGACCAAGGAAGAACAAGAGCACAAGGAAGGAAACTATACCCGTAGGGAGTTTGGCTACTCCTCGTTCAAAAGAACCTTTAACTTGCCAGAAAGCATAGATGACGCACAAATCAACGCCTCCTATAATGAAGGCATTTTGAGGATTCTTCTGCCCAAAAAGGAAGAGGCCAAACAAAAACCCGCAAGAAATATTCAGATTTCTTAGTAAAACCGAAAGTACAAATCATGGAATGAAGGAGACCCATATAAAAAGGGGTCTCCTCAATTCTTAAGTTTAAATCTTTAAAAATTTTAAGCCATGTCACGGAAGTTCAAGTCTGGAGATTGGGTTAAGGTTAAAGGAAAACTTACCACTCCAAAAATGCAGGTTATCAAATACGTATCAAAAAAGGACGCGCTACTTAACTTGGTTGATAATAATAATTATTTGGAATGTGTCTGGTATAAAAATGGGGAACGATATTCACAAGTGTTCCACCAGAATAAGTTGATGAAAACCATAGAAACCGGTGGTCTGTTCAAAACATTCGGACGAACCCCAAATTATGTGTAACTAAGATCCCATATTATGAAACGATATTCTTTATTACTTATGGTCGGCATGTTCAGTATAGGTTGCAACGGACAAAAGGATGATACCAAAAATCCGGAAACCAACGAAAGTGAGGCAAGGATTATGGAACAGCCCGAAGGCACTTGGAGAGTTGACAAGGAATTCGACGAAAATGGAAATATGATCAGATATGACAGTATTTTTTCTTGGTCCTCCCACAACAATTTCAACAATTTCTCACCTTCGGAACGCGACAGCTTGATGCAATCTTTTAAATCCCGGTTCTTTATGAACTATTCGCACTTTGAAGACCACGGATTTGAGGATGTTTTTGCTAAGGATTCACTTTTCAGCAACCGTTTTTTTAACGATGGGTTCTTTGAAAGTGATTTTGGTCGGGACTTTATGGATCTTGACAGTCTAAGGCAACAGATGCTTGAAAGGCAGAAGCGGTTTTTAAGGAAATACCAATCGGAATTTAAGGAACCGAAAGACGAAAATTAGTGTAAAGGATCAACTTCCATCACTTCTATTGGATGATTTTAAACGATCCACGTGCAGGAGGTAATTGCTTACTGGAAATTAAAACACCAAATCCCCATAAACAACCTCATCAGAAATGTTTTCCACATTTCCCGCATATTCCTTTCCCCTAAGTTTCGCCACTGTGTGCCCCTGCAGTTCATCTTCCGGGTATTCCCGTATTAGTTCCTTGATTGCTTTTATGTCCAATTCATCAGTGATGCTGTGTAGCCATTTATCTTCCAATTCCGTTGGCAGGATTACTGGCATTCTGGGTTCTTCCAGTTTTGGGTTGTTGTGAATTTTTGCCATCATTGCGTTGCCGTTTGTGGTAACTATGGAAAAGGTATTTAGCCTACCGCCCGTATCGGGGTTTTTCCATTCACTCCACAATCCTGCCAGCGCCATTGGCTCCTTGTCTTTTCGGTAAATGTAGAATGGGTAGGTTTTTTTGTTGTAATGGTGGTGTTCATAAAAGCCATCGACATAAATAATGCAGCGGTTGTTTTTTGCGGCAGTGCGAAAGGAAGGTTTCTCAAAGATGGTCTCCCCTCTTGCATTCAGGGTATTGTTCCATTGCTTTTTTAGTTCCTGTTCGTCCTTTACCCAATGTGGCACGAGACCCCAAGTGGCAACTTCCGGGAATTCTGGGGAACGGTCTGTATAGATAAGCAACTCCGGATGACTAAAGCCGGAAGCGTGGTGTAATGGCAGATCGGTAAGCGGCACAAGCCTTTCCAAAATCTCTTCTATTGCCTGCACATCGTTTCTACGTCTTGCCCTGCTTAATTGGGCATTTAGGCTTGCTTTTATATCGTAGCACATTGTTTTTTTTATTATAAAAGTAGTGATTTCAAATAGGAAGCACAAAGTACTAAATGCGATGAGAGAAGTACAATTAACAATGCGGAAGGACACGGGCGGGACGCCCGCGCCAGCGGGGGTCGCATTGCAAATGCTCTATTTAGATGGGCACGCTTTGCAAAAGCGCGCCAGGGGGAAAACCAACTCCTGAAAATCCAATCCAGACCGGACCATTCCCCATAGTGCTGCCCGACAAACAACGGTTCAGTCAACACGGCATTCATGTTGGGTCGTTCCGACCACACGAATGCTTAGTTATTGTAGGTAGTTATTTTTTATCTAATTCTAAA
>JBEBRF010000169.1:0-4243 GCA_040394975.1 Aequorivita soesokkakensis | reverse complement strand
TTTCCAACTTTTCCGAAAGCTTTTGCAATCAGATTGCCAATTACATCGTCATTATTTGCAGAAATGGAAGCCACTTGCTTTATCATTTCCGAGGAATTGCCCACTTTGGTAGTTTGTTTTTCAAGATTTGCAACGATGGCTTCCACGGCTTTGTCTATTCCGCGTTTCAAATCCATTGGGTTTGCGCCAGCGGCAACGTTTTTAAGACCTTCCTTTACGATTGCCTGTGCAAGCACGGTGGCGGTTGTTGTACCGTCACCAGCAAGATCGTTGGTTTTGGAAGCAACTTCCTTCACCATTTGTGCGCCCATATTTTCAAGTGGGTCTTGAAGTTCAATTTCCTTTGCAACGGTAACACCATCTTTTGTAACCTGAGGCGCACCAAAGGATTTACTGATGATTACATTGCGGCCTTTTGGGCCCAATGTTACTTTTACTGCGTTTGCCAATGCATCAACGCCGCGTTTAATACTGTCGCGGGCTTCAGCGTCAAATTTTATATCTTTTGCCATTTGTTTTAAATTTTATTCCGAATAGATTCAGAAGTTTTATTAATAATTTTTATTGAATTCAAATTTTGTATTCTGAAGAAATCACAAATTACAAGCACCAAATCCCAAATAAAATTCAAAAAAAATAATTTTCAAACGGTTTCTTTTGGAATTTGGGATTTGTTTATTGAAATTTATATTATTGCCAAAATATCATCCTCACGCATAATAAGATAATCCTTGCCATCAAACTTAAGCTCGCTGCCGGAGTATTTTCCGTAAAGTACGGTATCGCCAACCTTTACGGTCATTTTGTGGTCTTCTTTACCTTTGCCAACGGCAACTACTTTACCTTGTTGTGGTTTTTCCTTTGCGGAATCTGGAATGTAAATACCCGATGCTGTCTTGGTTTCTGCCTCTTGTGGCTGTACCAAAACGCGATCGGCCAATGGTTGAATTTTTAATGCCATTTCACTTTTATTTTTTAGTGTTAAACTTGGTTTTAAATCTATGCTTGCTAATTGGCAGAAATTGTGCCACTGCCTATAAACTGACATATTACAAAACAAAAATGCCAGCTTGTCAGAGCTGGCATTTTTAAAATATATTGTAACAGAATATTAGTTTGTAGTATCTGTTGCAGCAGGTGCTGGGGTTTGTGTTGTTGGCACCGCGGGTACACTGTTTGGATCAAAGGTTTTTGATTGCAAACTGTTGCCGCCCATAATAAATACGTTTGAAAATAATATCAACGCCAGCATAATGGTTGCAAGCGTCCAAGTGCTTTTATCCAAAAAGTCACTGGTTTTCTGAACACCACCAAGCTGTGCGCCGCCGCCGCCGCCGAAAGACGATGAAAGCCCGCCGCCCTTTGGGTTTTGGACCATTATAACTACGACCAATAAAAAGGCCACTATCATTATTAAAATTAGGAAGATTGTAAACGTACTCATGATTGTTCTGTATTGATCAATTTTTCTATTGCCCGAATTTGGTCTGCAAAGAAACCACTTTTTTCGGGATTTTTCAAAATTAAAATTTTATATGCCTGAATTGCTTTTTTATAGTTCTTTTGTTGCAGGTAAACTTTCGCCAAAGTCTCCGTCATCAGTGAATCTGATGCTTGTGAATATGGCTTTTCTAAGTTGTTTTTTTCTTCTTTTTTATCTATTTCCGAAGGAATTATCTTCGGACGTTCCTGAATGAATTTGTCAATCAATTCAAATTTTCGTTCTCTATCGTCCCTTTGTGCTTCATCATTTTTTTCTTCGTAAACAGCTTCCAATCGCTCAATGGGTCTGGCTTTTGTGAGTTTCAACCATTCGGAAAAAGAATGGGTATCGCTTTTTGTGAATTCCAAAGGTTTGTCCAACTGCAAACTTTCTTCAGATTTCCCTTCTTTCTTTTCAACCAAATTTGTTACGGATTCAATCTTTCTTTGGAAAAGCTCGGGATTTAAAATAGCATCGGCTTTTTGTCTTTCTGCTTTTAGTTGCTTATCAATTTCAAGACTGATTTGTTCTGAAATATTTTCTGAAATTACCTTTATTTCATCAACCGAAGCATCGTGCTGCAAGATGGTCTGCGAAATTTCATTTTGGATAAATTTTTCCGAAGTAATGTATTCAAAAAGAATATCGCGGTCCGTGGTATGGGCGGCGGTAAGCTTTAATGCATCATTGTACAAAAAACTATCATTGTTTTTCAAACCTTTTAATTGCAACGCCCGCGCGCTTTGGAAATAGGGGTATTTTTGGATTATTGCGTTCAATTCCAAAAGATCCCCAGAAGTGATTTTTTGAGGATTGCTGAGCAGATATGTATAATTTTCAATTTTCAATGTTCAATTTTCAATGTTCAATTCTCAATTTATAAAATGCAATAGGTGATGTTCAATATTATTTAATTTTTTTTCTAAACCTACAACCCAAAACCTCTTTTACCAGTTTGCGAGCGATTTGTTAAAAATGTCCTGCGTAATGCGCTCAAAAATTATATCAACGGCGGCATCCAATCTTGAACCTGTTAACTGGGTTGTTCCCGGATAATCATAATAAAAATTGAAGGGCTGTTCAAAATCCTTCAATGGGTCCTTTGTGTTGTAAAACCGAACGTTAATGCCAATGGTAAGTCTGTTCTGTGCCGCGGTACTGTTGGCGGTAGCAGTAATCGGGGCGATGTAGAATTGTGTTATTTCCCCTTCATAAACCAAATCGCCACTGCTGCTTACCAAATCCAAACTGGTTTGGTTCAACAACAAATCCTGCAATTTTTGGGTAAAATCTCGAGCAATCCCCGGCTCCACTATTGGGGCATTATTTTGAAAATAATTGACCTGTACCGTTCTTGTCGTGCTGTAATTTATATCGGCCCCCGTAAACGAATACGGCCCACAACTCTGAAAAGTAATCAATACGAACAACAAAAGACAATGCGTACATAGCCTAAGAAATCTAAAATCTAAAATCGACAATCGTAAATTTCTCATAAATCGTACTGTTTAATCTTCCGGTACAAGGTTCTTTCTGAAATACCCAGTTCCTCCGCCGCATCCTTTCGTTTTCCGTGGTATTTTTCGAGCGATTTTTTTATGAGTTCCAATTCCTTTTGCTGGAGGGAAAGGTTTTCCTCTTCCTCAACTTCCTCGGCGTATTCGTATTTGTCCTTTCGCTGGTCTGCACTGTGTTCCGGAATGCTGAACACTTCAACATTGCTTTGCTCGCCGTTTGTTTCTTCCTCGATAATGGAGGCCAATTCGCCTTCCACATCGTTTTCTTCGGAATAAATTTTATTGATGAGCGACGATTGTTCCTCTTTTACTTTCGCGGCGTTGCCCGTTTTCATCAATTCCAGCGTAAGTTTTTTCAGGTCGTTCACGTCGCGTTTCATATCGAAAAGCACTTTGTAAAGAATTTCGCGCTCGCTGCTGAAATCGCTTTCGGCTTTTTTCGCATTTACAACCGCCGGCAAATTGCTGCCCATATCGGGCAAATAATGTTTCAGCGTTTCATACGAAATTTCCCGGTTCTGCTCCAAAACTGAAATCTGCTCCGCAACGTTGCGCAATTGACGGATGTTTCCGCTCCAACGATATTTCAGCAACAAATCGGTGGCTTGGTCGGTCAATCTTATTGTCGGCATTTTATATTTCTGCGCAAAATCTGCCGAAAATTTTCTGAAGAGCAAATGAATGTCGTCCTGCCGTTCGCGAAGCGGCGGTAAATTGATTTCAACGGTGCTCAACCTATAATAAAGATCTTCGCGGAATTTTCCCTTTTCAATGGCATCGACCATTTTTACGTTTGTGGCCGCTACGATCCGTACATCAGTTTTTTGCGCTGCGGAAGAACCAACTTTTAAAAATTCGCCATTTTCCAAAACCCGTAAAAGCCGGACTTGGGTTGGCAGTGGCAATTCGCCAACTTCATCGAGGAAAATTGTGCCGCCGTCGGCTACTTCAAAATAACCACTTCGGGTTGCGGTTGCGCCAGTAAAGGAACCTTTTTCGTGACCGAAAAGTTCGCTGTCAATAGTTCCTTCGGGAATTGCACCGCAATTTACGGCTATGTATTTTCCGTGCTTTCGGTGCGAAAGCGAATGGATTATTTTTGGAATACTTTCCTTTCCAACGCCGCTCTCGCCAGTTACCAAAACCGAAATATCCGTGGGCGCAACTTGGATTGCTTTTTCTACGGCGCGGTTCAGTTTTGGGTCGTTGCCTATTATTCCGAAACGTTGTTTTGTTGCTTGTA
>JBEBRF010000168.1:0-4261 GCA_040394975.1 Aequorivita soesokkakensis | reverse complement strand
TGCTCGCATTTTTAGGCTGGAACCCCGGAACGGAACAGGAAATTTTCAGTTTGGACGAGTTGGTTTCCGCTTTTGAATTGGAGCGTGTGCACAAAGCCGGGGCAAAATTCGATCCCGAAAAAACGAAATGGTTCCAGCATCAATATTTTCAGAAGGTTGACAATAAGGTTTTGGCGAAAGAATTCCAGCAGAGACAAGGCACCGCCTTGACTCAAACACCCACAAAAACTATAACAAAAATCGTTTCATTATTGAAAGAACGCGCCACTTTTGTCAGCGATTTTTGGGAACAGGGAAGTTTCTTTTTTGAAGCCCCAAAAATTTACGACGAAAAAGCTGTGGAAAAAGCATTCAAACCTGAAACGGCGGAATTGCTTGAAAAAGTAGCTTCAATTTTGAAAAATGCAGATAATTTTTCCGCAGAAAACCTTTCAGAAAAAGTAAAAGGTTGGATTATTTCGGAAAATATTGGTTTCGGAAAAGTGATGATGCCGTTGCGTTTAGCGCTTGTGGGCGAAATGAAGGGACCGGAAGTTTTTGATATTCTTTCAATTTTGGGAAAAGAGGAAAGCATTGCCCGAATAGAAAAAGCGATCGATTTTATTGGTTAAAAATAAATCACGCCCATCAAAATAATGGTGGAGCTGTTTCCTTTAAAATCCTCGTTTTTCAAACCTTTATCATTCAGTTTGCCCAATATATTGGTAACGCCATATTGGTATTGCGCGCTTATTCTGAAATGTTCCAAACCGGCCGTAATCCCGCCTGCGAGCCGGACATTGAAGCGGGAAATTTCCTGAATATCTTTGGCCGCAAGTGTTTCGTAACCCGTTAAAATATAATCTTCAAATTCCTTTTTGTCAAGTTTCATTTTTCCGTTTATGTCGAAAACCGGGCCGAATTCAAGGCTCAAATGTTTTTTCACAATATTGTAGCTTCCCAAGAAATTGATTTGTGCTCCTTGAATTGTGTAGCCTATATTTTGTGTGTCAGTTCCCAAAGGAGAGCTTCCTTCAATACCAATAGAAGAACTTTGAAAACTGATTCCATAAATTAAATCAAAATTATTTCTGAAAGCTCCGCGCGTTGTAAAGCCGGCAACAAAACCTTCTCGTTGTTGGGTCACCAAATCCTCGGTTTGAATATCAAAAAAGGTTATTCCGCCCTGTATTCCCAAAAAATTGTAACCATCATAATTGCGCTGGGCAGTGCTTTGCTGTACCAAAAGAAATCCGAAAAAAAGAAAAATAAAACATTTGAAAGGCATAGTCGAGGATAAATTAAAGCCGTGAAAGTAGGTTATATTTTTTGTATCTTCCACCAAGTTTATTAATTAATATTTAAAAAATTATGGGAAGTTTAATTTTCATTCCGGTCCTTATTGTTGGCTTTTTTATATTGTTGGCAGGATTTTTTACAGTCAGGCAACAAAGTGCGGCAATAGTAGAAAGGTTCGGAAAATTTCAAAGCATAAGGCATTCGGGTTTACAGCTAAAAATTCCTTTGATCGACCGGATTTCGGGACGCGTCAATTTAAAAATCCAGCAATTGGACGTTATTGTTGAAACCAAAACAAAGGATGATGTTTTTGTACGGTTGAAAATCTCGGTACAGTTTCAAGTTTTGGAACAGAAAGTCTATGACGCTTTTTACAAATTGGAAAACCCGCACGATCAAATAACTTCTTATGTTTTTGACGTGGTGCGCGCCGAAGTTCCAAAAATGAAGCTCGATGATGTTTTTGAAAGAAAGGATGACGTAGCAATTGCGGTAAAAGCTGAATTGAACGATGCGATGAGCACGTATGGTTATGACATAATTAAAACATTGGTGACAGATATTGACCCCGACATTCAAGTAAAAGCCGCAATGAACCGAATAAACGCAGCCGAGCGTGAAAAAGTGGCTGCCGAATTTGAAGCGGAAGCAGAGCGAATTAAAATCGTGGCAAAAGCCCGGGCCGAGGCAGAAAGCAAGCGTTTGCAGGGACAGGGTATTGCAGACCAGCGGCGTGAAATTGCCCGCGGCTTGGAAGAAAGTGTGGATGTGCTGAACAATGTGGGCATCAATTCACAGGAAGCATCTGCATTGATTGTGGTTACGCAACATTATGATACACTGCAATCCATCGGTGAGGCTACAAACACAAATCTTATTCTCTTGCCAAATTCACCACAGGCGGGAAGTGATATGCTGAACAATATGATTGCGTCTTTTGTTGCAAGCAATCAAATTGGAGAGGAAATGAAAAAACAAAATGAAGAAAAAGGCATATTTCCAAAAACACGGCCCAAACGAGAAAGGCCGTCAAGACCCGAAGAAGGGGATGATTTGAACTATTAAAAAGCCCAATTACTAAAAAAAGGGTCTGCTGAAATTTTAGCGGACCCTTTTTTTAAATATAATTTGAGGGTGTAATTTATAAGTGCTTGCCGTCCTCGTAATCTTTCTTCTTTACGGGTTTAATTCCTATAAGTTTATCCACCATTTTAAGCACAAAGGCTCTCTTGAGGATGGAGCCTGCGGTATTCGCAATGAAATTGAGCGGAGAAAAGGTTTCCTTAAAAGTTTCTTTGCTTGTGTTTAGGCCCAACTTTACTTCTTCCCAATCAATTTGTGATTTCAGCCTAAGGTATTTTAGGTCTCGATCAATCTCTTGAAAAGTTGTATATCGCTTTCTTGATTCCATGTTCTTGGATTTTATGACTCGCGCACTGCGTCATTCTTAACCGTGCTTTGATACTCCTTTAACTCTTCCTCGGCCATAGCCTTTGGAGCTATGTCATCTTCATCATATAACAATCCGGAGAATGTATAGAGCATTTTGCGTTCCAATATTTTTCTTCCGAAGATGAACATCAGCAATAAGATAATTCCGTAAAATGCACCGATCAATAAGAAGCCCACATAGGTGTGCTCAAAAAAGGTGCCCAACCAAAAAGCCGCTCCTAAGGACAGAAAAAGAAAGACAAAGAGAAACAAGCTGCCATAAACTAAGAGCTTAACCAGGGAAACGGCGCCCTTCATGGCCGATTTAAACAGGCGAAGTTTATAGTACTCCGCCATGCTTAAACTATAGTCCTCTATGCGATCCGAAACCCTGTTCAGGCTGTCTGTTAGCGCTTTAAAGGCCATGTTTATGAGGTTGCTTTTTTGGCAGTTGCCTTAACCTTTTCAACGGTATTGTCTATCTGAAGTTTTGCATTCTGTCTTCTGAGTGCCTCAAGTTTATCCTCCATGGCCAACAAAATATCATCGGCCTTATAGCTTGCAGACGAAAGGGTTTCATTCAGTTTCTGTTCAAAACTGTATTTTGCCAGCTGGGCCTTTTCACTCAAAGAACTTGTAGTTTCCTGAATTTGTTTCTTTAAATTTTTCTGGGCATTCTTGGCTTCCTTACTAAGTTTTCCACGGGTGTTTGAGCCTTTATCGGGCGCGTAAAGAATTCCCAATCCGGCTCCGATGGCCGCTCCGGTTAATAATGCGAGTAGTGTTTGTCCTGTATTTGATGCCATTTTCTTGAAGTTTATTAGTTAATAATTTCAAAGATAGGCATCGGTTGTGCGGCTTGATGTTAACAACCGGTTAATAGTTAATTTTCAATATATAAAATTGTCTTAAAATGATAAGATTTCAGCCAATGTATCTTAAAAAAAAGGAAATATTGAATCAAAAGTGTTAATTATTCAGCAATCTTCGCCCACGAATCGCGCAGCGGTACCGTTCTATTGAAAACTATTTTTTCTGAAGTTGTATCTCTATCAACTACAAAATAGCCCAATCGCTGAAACTGAAAATTCTCTTCAACTTTTGCGTCTTTCACGCTCGGTTCTGCATATCCGGTAATTATTTCCAAAGAATTTGGATTTATAAATTCCATAAAATCCTTTTCTTTATTGGTATCCGGAGAAGCTTCCGTGAAAAGCCGATCGTACAGCCGAACTTCAACAGGTAGCGCATGCGCTGCGGAAACCCAGTGAAGCGTTCCCTTTACTTTTCTAAGCGAAGCTTCGGAACCACTTCCGCTTTTACTGTCCGGATCGTAGGTGCAATGGATTTCAGTAATATTTCCTTCGGCATCCTTTACCACGCTTTCCCCTTTTATGATGTAGGCATTCTTCAAACGAACTTCTTTCCCAAGCGTTAATCTGAAAAATTTGTTGTTTGCAGATTCCAGAAAATCTTCCCTTTCAATGAATAATTCCTTTGAAAATGGCACTTCCCGATTTCCGGCATTTTCGTCTTCCGGATTGTTTTCAGC
>JBEBRF010000167.1:0-4300 GCA_040394975.1 Aequorivita soesokkakensis | reverse complement strand
AGCCAAAAGCCAAGAGCAAAAACCGACAACCCACAACCGACAACCCACAACCGACAACCCACAACAGACAACAGACAACCGATATGAACCACTTCTCCACCAACTTCACCCTCGGCATTCTTGGCGGCGGGCAGTTGGGCAAAATGATGCTCTACGAAACCCGCAAATGGGACATCCGCACCAGCGTCCTCGACCCAAGCGCAGAAGCCCCGTGCCGAATTGCCGCAGATAATTTTCAACAAGGCGATTTGATGGATTTTGAAACGGTCTATAACTTCGGAAAAAAAGTTGATGTTCTTACTTTTGAAATTGAAGGCGTAAATATAGAAGCACTGGAAAAGCTGGAAAGTGAAGGCATAAAAGTTTATCCAAGCGCCGCAACGCTCAGAAATATTCAGGATAAAGGGGTGCAGAAACAATTTTATAAGAACCACCAAATCCCTACCTCCCCATTCAAGATTTACAAAGATAAAACCGATTTAAACGAAGCCATTTTCCGGCGGGAACTGCATTTCCCCTTTGTTTGGAAAAGCTGCACCGGCGGGTATGACGGCAAGGGCGTAAGTATTGTCCGGCAGGCCGAAGATGTGATCCCGTTGGCGGAAGGCGCTTGCATTGCCGAGAAATTGATTCCCTTTAAAAATGAATTGGCGGTAATAGTAGCGCGAAACCCTTCCGGGGAAGTAAAAACCTATCCGGTTGTTGAAATGGAATTCCACCCCGAAGCCAACCAAGTGGAATATGTAATCTGTCCCGCAAGAATAGACGAAGCGGTTGCAAACAAAGCAAGAGAGGTGGCCAAAAAAGTTTCCGAAGCATTCAAGCACGTTGGCCTTTTGGCGGTTGAAATGTTCCAAACGGAAGACGATGAAATTCTTGTGAATGAAGTCGCGCCCCGCCCCCACAACAGCGGCCATTACAGCATTGAAGCCAGTTACACCAACCAGTTTGAGCAACAAATTCGTGCAATATTAAATTTACCTTTGGGAAATACCGACAGCAAAGTGGGCGGCATAATGGTAAATTTAGTAGGTGCCGAAGGCCACACCGGCCCGGTAGTCTATAAAAACATTGAAAAAATATTGGCTATGGAAGGTGTAACGCCCCATATTTACGGAAAAAAGGAAACCCGCCCCTTCCGAAAAATGGGCCACGTAACCATAGTGAACAAAGACCTCAACCAAGCGCGCACGATTGCTGAGGAGGTGAAAAATACTATTGAGGTAATTAGTAAATAAATAAGCACTAAATTCAAGCAACAAATTTCAAGCACCAAATTCCAAAAAATGTATCTGGAATATGGAATATGGAATATGGAATTTGGGATTTTTGTATTTGGAATTTTGGTATTTTGATTTTTGGAAGATAACTTTCTAAATGATTAGTAAATGATAGTTTTTGTATCTTTCATAAAACTTTTGAAATGACACTAATAGAAAAAAGAAAAGTCTTAAAAAAGCAATTGAATCATTAACTGATGATCAATTGGACGAAGCCCTTTATCTGATTGAAAAGGTAATTAGCCAAGATTCAAAACGTAAAATGTATGTAAAGGATTTGCTAAACAAAGAGAAGAATCTTTTTGATCTATTAAGTTGAAAAACGAATTACGCTGTCCGGTCGAGCGCAGTCGAGAAGTCATTTTTAAGTAGGATTGCTAAAAAATATAGGTCTCGATTGCGCTCGACCTGACATAAAAATGTTAACAATATTTGAAAGCAAAATGTCCCCTCGAGCGCAGTCGAGAGGTCATTTTTGAAACCAAAACTTTATTCTGAAATGAAATCATACTACATTTACATATTAGAATGTTCGGACGGTTTGCTTTACACGGGTTTCACAAATAATATTGCACGACGGTTCGATGAACACCAAAATGGATTAAATAAATCTTGTTTCACTTATAAACGAAGACCTGTGGAATTAATATTCCATCAAGAATTCAATGATGTAGAGCAAGCAATATATTTTGAAAAGAAAATAAAGAAGTGGAGCGCACAGAAAAAGCGAGCCTTGGCAAATGAAGATTCTGAAATGCTTCAAATATTAGCAGAATGTAGAAATATGACACATTCAAAGTATAAGCCAACTGCCGAGGAGGTCTCGACTGCGCTCGACCTGACATAAAAATATTAACAATATTTGAAAGCAAAATGTCCCCTCGAGCGCAGTCGAGAGGTCTCTTGTGAAAACCCAACCAACATAAAAAGGTCTCGACTGCGCTCGAGCTGACATAAGAATGCAAAAAATAGCAATAATAATGGGAAGCACCAGCGACCTGCCGATAATGCAGGAAGCCGTGGATATTCTAAAGGAATTCAACATTGAAGTGGAAGTGGACATCGTTTCCGCACACCGAACGCCCGACAAACTTTTTGATTATGGGAAAAACGCCCACACCCGTGGCATTTCGGTAATAATTGCCGGAGCGGGCGGCGCGGCGCACCTGCCGGGGATGATCGCCTCGCTTTCGCCATTGCCGGTAATTGGCGTGCCAATAAAATCCAGCAACTCCATTGACGGCTGGGACAGCGTCCTCTCCATCCTCCAAATGCCGGGCGGCGTTCCCGTTGCAACCGTTGCCCTGAATGGTGCAAAAAACGCGGGCATTCTCGCTGCACAGATTATTGGTTCTTCCGATAAAGAGGTTTTGGATCGGATTATTTCTTATAAAGAAGGGCTTAAAGCGAAGGTTGAAGAAGGAGCACTAAAATTACGCAGTGGTCAGTAGCTGTTGTCAGTTGTCAGTTGTCAGTTGTCTGTTGTCCGTTGTCAGTTGTCAGTTGTCAGTTGTCCGTTGTCAATGTTCTGTAATTAAAACTATTCAATCGCCCTGTTTCAAGGAATTAAAATCTAAAATCTACCGTCTAAAATCTAAGATCCTGAATGAACCCGCTATTACAATCCTACGACACCGCCCCATTTTCACAGCTTAAAAACGAGCATTTTCTTCCGGCAATTACACTGTTGATTGAAGAAACGAAAGAACAGATAGACGCCATTATCGCCAATTCCGAGGTGCCTACTTTTGAAAACTCGGTGGAAGCGCTGGAATTCTGTGGCTATAAATTGGACAGGGCGACAAGTATTTTCTTCAATCTGAACAGCGCCGAAACCAATGACGAAATCCAGAAATTGGCCCAGGAAATTTCACCAATGCTTACTGAATTCAGCAACGATATCCTTTTGAATGAAACCCTGTTCGGAAGAATAAAAACGGTTTACGACAAAAAGGATTCTTTGGAACTTACCGAAGAACAGAAGATGTTGCTCGATAAAAAATACAAATCCTTTTCAAGAAATGGCGCCAATCTTTCCGAAGAAAAAAAACTGCAACTCCGAAAAATAGATGCCGAACTTTCAAAGTTCAGTCTCACTTTCGGAGAAAATGTTTTGGCGGAAACCAATAAATTCCAACTTCAAATTTCAGATGAAAAAGATCTTTCCGGCCTGCCCGAAGGTGTAATTGAAGCGGCAGCCCAAACCGCTGCGGAAAAAGATAAAAAAGGTTGGGTCTTCACTTTGGATTACCCAAGTTATGTTCCATTTTTAACGTATGCGGACAATCGTGAACTTCGCAAAAAAATGTCGATTGCCTTTGGCGCAAAAGGATTTCATAATGACGAACTGGACAACCAGCAAAATGTTTTGCAGATTGCAACCCTTCGCCACAAACGGGCAAATTTATTGGGTTATGAAAGCCACGCCCATTTTGTTCTCGAAGAACGAATGGCCGAAACCCCCGAAAAAGTAAAGTCGTTTTTAAATGAATTGCTGGAAAAAGCAAAACCCGCCGCTCAAAAAGAGTTTGAGGAATTGACCGCTTTTGCGAAAGAAATTGGCGGAATAGATCATTTGGAAAAATGGGATGGTGCATACTATTCCGAAAAGCTGAAACAGAAACTTTTCAACCTCGATGATGAAAAGCTGAAGCCTTATTTTGAACTGAAAAACGTAATCAACGGCGTTTTCACAGTTGCCGAAAAATTGTACGGCCTTCATTTTGAGGAAGTGCAAAACATCGATAAATACCACGCCGATGTAAAAACGTATGAAGTGAAAGATGAAAACGGGGAGTTGGTGGCAATCTTTTACGCCGACTTCCATCCGCGGGCGGGAAAGCGGAATGGCGCCTGGATGACTTCCTATAAACCGCAGCAAATTAAAGGTGGCACCAATTACAGGCCGCATATTTCCATAGTTTGCAATTTCACGAAGCCTGTCCTGAGTGCAGTCGAAGGGCCCACGGCAAGTAAACCTTCGCTTTTGACTTTTAATGAAGTAACAACCTTATTCCACG
>JBEBRF010000166.1:0-4315 GCA_040394975.1 Aequorivita soesokkakensis | reverse complement strand
GAAAACTTACGGGCTCCATCAGCAAGACAAAATGTACCGTTATTTTCATTAACCAATTGCGCGAAAAAATAGGTGTAATGTTCGGAAACCCAGAAACTACAACCGGTGGAAATGCCTTGAAATTTTATGCTTCCGTGCGTTTGGATATTCGCCGTTCCACACAAATAAAGGATAACGACAGCAACGCCACCGGAAACAAAACCCGGGTGAAAGTGGTAAAAAACAAAGTTGCACCGCCCTTTAAACAAGCCGAATTCGACATTATGTACGGCGAAGGAATTTCAAAAGTTGGCGAGGTAATCGATTTGGGCGTTGATTTTGAAATCATCAAAAAAGCAGGTTCGTGGTTTAGCTATGACGATACCAAATTGGGTCAGGGCCGGGACGCCGTAAAAGCACTTCTTTTGGACAATCCGGAATTGATGGAAGAACTTGAAAAGAAAATTAAGGATTCAATTGCGGCAATAAACCAATAATTTTTTCAGCGAACCACGCAACCCTTTTGATATACTGGTATCTACAAAATGTAGGAACCTTGATTATTACGGTTGCCCTCTTGAATAACGGAGGTATTTACAACAAACAATAACTCACGGTACTGCATTTGACTTTAGACGAGCTCATAATACAATGTAAGAGGCAGGATGCAAAGGCGCAGGGCGAACTGTACAAACGGTACGATAGAATACTTTTCGCCATTTGC
This sequence comes from Aequorivita soesokkakensis, assembly GCA_040394975.1. Lineage (GTDB taxonomy): Bacteria > Bacteroidota > Bacteroidia > Flavobacteriales > Flavobacteriaceae > Aequorivita > Aequorivita soesokkakensis_A. The sequence continues at coordinate 3,612 of JBEBRF010000166.1, read as the reverse complement.
CTTCGATATTCCCCAAATTATGCGGAAGCGGAAGATAATTTGCAGGATGCGTTCCTTACAATTTTTAAAAAAATTGAGCAGTACAACGCCAAAGGTTCTTTTGAAGGTTGGATGAAACGGATTGCCGTTAACACCGTACTCCAAAAATACCGAAAGCAGCGTTCTTTTGAAATTGTTGACGAAGGGCAGATTCAGGATGAAGAGGAAGTGGAAGTTGAAACGGACGAAATCCCGTTGGATTTTCTTTTGAAAATCGTCCAAGAACTGCCGGATAGATACCGTTTGGTTTTCAGTATGTACGTGATGGACGGCTATCAGCATAAAGAAATAGCGGAATTGTTGGGTATCAGCGACGGAACGTCCAAATCAAACCTGGCAAGGGCCCGAATGATTTTGCAAAAAAAAATTGAAGAATATAATGCGCATAACAACACTTAGGGCATTATTTGAATATTTAGATTGAAAAACCCCTGCTGAAGAGTTGGGGGTTTTAAAAAAAATTTCCACTAGCTGGAATTTAAATGAAAGAAAAGAAAAACATAGACAACATTTTCAACGAAGGTTTCAAGAATTTTGAAGCCACTCCTTCGCCGCGCGTTTGGGAAAACATCCAAGCGCAGCTTAAAAAGGAAAAAGAAGACCGCAAGCTTATCCCGCTTTGGGTAAAACTTGGCGGTGTTGCTGCGTTGATTGCTGTTTTGTTTTCCGTTGGAAATTGGGTTTACAGTCCTTCCACTTTAGAAAATCCTTCCATTACCGATGAAAATGTCATTAAAACCGAACAGGAAATAAATCGTGATAATTCTGAATTTGGAAATGAAGGAATTTCAAATGAAACGCAAGTTGCTTCCGAGGAAAATTCACTTCAAAATGAATCGAGCCAAAATTTGAATGTTTCACATGAAAATTCTTCCAACGAAAAAAGTCAAAATCCAAATTCTTCTGAAAAATCAAACAATACGGTAATTGCTTCAACCAATTCTGAAAAAAAGAATTCAAAATCAGAAGATAATCCGCAAAAGGATTTGATTGAGAAAAATTCACAGAAAATTGATTTGGAAGATGCAATGGCGATTTCGAAAAATACTTCCGAAAAAACCATTTCAGATAAAATTGAAAAGGAAACTGAAAATATCATAAATAAAGACAAAACTATTTTTGACAATCAAAAAGAAGGTTTTGCCCTTAACGGGAATTCAGAAAAAAACAATTCCGAGAAAATCAATCCCGAGAAAAATTTAGTGAAAACTGAAGACGAAGTAGCTGAAGATTCAAAAAACAAAAAATCAATATTTGATGCCATTGCAGAAAAAAATGAAGAAACTGTAATTGCTGAAAAAACCAAAAAAGAAAAACCGGAACATCGCTGGAATGTAGCCCCAAATGTGGCGCCGGTTTATTACAGCAGTCTCGGCAACGGCTCTTCAATTGATCCAAATTTTGCCGACAATCCGCAAAAAGGCGATGTAAACATGAGCTACGGCGTGCAGGTTAGTTATGCCTTGAACAACCGTTTGAGCGTTCGCGCTGGGGTTAACAATGTGGATTTAAGTTACAGCACTTCCGGCATTGAAGTGGGTACCGGACCGGTGGCCTATGCCCTGAATTCAGTTGATTACGGAGGAAGACAGATAGTGACTACGGTGGTTGACAAAGGTTCTTTTGCCACTGCCGCTCCTTCAAATGGTTTTGGAGATGTCCAGCCAAAATCAACCCAAGGCGATGCCCGGCTTATTCAAAATATAAATTATTATGAAGTGCCGGTGGAGTTGAAATACGCAGTTTTGGACAGTAAACTGGGCGTAAATTTAATTGGCGGCGTGAGCACTCTGTTTTTGGGCAGCAATGAAATTTCTGTGAAAGCAGATAACTTTAATACCGTGCTGGGAGAGGCCAACAATCTTTCCAGCGTAAGCTTTTCAACTAACGTGGGGCTGGGATTGGACTATAAACTGTCCAAGAAATTTACGTTTAATATTGAGCCAATGTTTAAATACCAGCTCAACCCCTATACTGATTCTTCCGTAAACTTCAAGCCTTATTACTTGGGGGTTTACAGTGGATTAAGCTTTAAATTTTAGGTTAGTTTTTAGTTGAATGTGTTTGGATATACTTCAAACATGATGATTGAGATTAAACCGTTCTTCGCCATAGGAACGGTTTTTTTATGGCAGAAATTTAAACCGAGGGACGCAGCAATTCCCCCAAAATTACATCCCGCGTTTCCTTTTTCAATTCCTTTCTATTTTCCAAAGTTAGATTTGCAGTGGCGATTAATTTGTGCACTTTAACCCGCATTTTACCGGGGCTGCCAATAAAAAAAGAATACGGCAACCGTTTTTTGTTATCGTGAAAAGTCATGGGCGCAATGGGAATTTGGTGCTCAATCGCAAGCCGAAAGGCGCCGTCCTTAAATTCATCCAAAATTATTGAAAGATCATCCGGCACACCGCCTTCGGGAAAAATGCAGACGCTCAAACCTTCGTTCAACCGTATTTCGGCCCTTCGGAAAGCTTCCACCCGGCTCTTGGTGTTTCCGCGATCCACCAAAATACAGGTCCGTTTATAAATATAACCGAACAGCGGAATCTTCGCCAATTCCTTTTTTCCCACGAAAACAAAAGGACTTTTGGTTGCGTGAAACATCAACATAATATCAGTCATCGATGTGTGGTTTGCCACAAACATGTAGCTTTCGCCTTTTTTGTAAAGAATTTCCCTTTTGATTTTGGGCACGCAACCAATTCCGTATAAAATAAAAATTGACCAAATACGGGCAACCTTAAAAAAAAATGGATACCACGAATATTTCAGAATGCTGATCAATAGGAAAGGAAAGAGGATAATTGTTGCCAGCGCTATAATTAAATAGAACCAGATACGATAAAACGCCGCAAAAATGTATTTTAAAAGTTTCATCAAGCTTCAAAAGTAATAATTTGAAGGATGCCAATTAATCAAAAAAAGTACCTTTGCTGAAAATTTTAGTACAATGTCCAGAATACTCACGGGAATACAAAGCACCGGCACGCCACACCTCGGAAATATTTTGGGGGCAATCGTTCCGGCCATAGAAATGGCCAACGACCCCAAAAACGATTCCTTTCTTTTTATTGCAGATATGCACTCATTGACGCAAATAAAAAATGCTGAAACGCTTCGCGAAAATACTTATAGCGTTGCCGCAACTTGGTTGGCGTTCGGGCTTGATATTGAACGTGTGGTTTTCTATCGCCAAAGCGATGTGCCGCAAACGGCGGAGCTTTCGTGGTATTTAAGCTGTTTTTTTCCGTTTCAGCGGTTGACGTTGGCACATTCCTTTAAAGACAAAGCCGATAGATTGGATGATGTGAACGCCGGACTTTTCACGTACCCAATGTTGATGGCAGCCGACATTCTTTTATACGATGCCGAAATTGTTCCCGTTGGGAAAGACCAAATGCAGCACATTGAAATTACCCGCGATGTTGCCTCGCGTTTCCATACGCAAATGGGCGAAACCTTTGTGCTTCCGATTGGAAAAGTGCAGGAAGAAACAATGTACGTTCCCGGAACGGACGGTTCAAAAATGAGCAAATCCAAAGGAAATATTATCAATATTTTTTTGGATGA
>JBEBRF010000165.1:0-4356 GCA_040394975.1 Aequorivita soesokkakensis | reverse complement strand
ATGGACGAAGAGAATCCGCGGATAAAAGCCCTTCAAAAGTTGGGCGGAATAACCGCAATTTATGAGAACGGCTACATAACCCTCTGCCGCGGAATCTGGAAAATGCGCATTATGAAGGCCGAAAACATTCCATTGACGTACGGCGGAAGGGCTACCTTTATGATCCAAAATATTCTTCCGGCCGTTATTGCTGCCAATGTTCGGGGAATAGGAATTGAGGATATGAAAGTGGCGCTGGAAACGTTTATTCCTTCCGCTTCGCAAACTCCCGGCAGACTCAATCTTTTTAAGTTTGAAAATTTCAGCATATTGCTGGACTATGCCCATAATCCGGCCGGAATGCGCGCCCTTAAGGAATTTACAGATTCAATAGAAGCCACCGAAAAAATAGGAATTATTGCCGGAGTTGGGGATAGAAGGGAGGAAGACACCAATGAACTGGGAAGCATCGCTGCTGAAATGTTTGATGAAATAATTATTAGACAGGATAAAAATCTGCGCGGGAAAAGTGAAGAGGAACTGATAAATATGCTCGACGCCGGAATAAAAATGAAGGATCCAAACAAGAAAACAACTATTATCCCTTCGGAAAAGGAGGCCATTACCCACGCAATAAACAATGCCAAAAAAGGCTCGCTCATCATTTGCTGCAGCGATGTAATTCCGGATGCGCTGGATTTGGTGATGAAATTCAAGGAACAGGAAACGCGGGGCGAAAAAGTATTCGCTTCCTAAATGGAAAAAAGAAAAGCCGCTCCTCCTCAAAAGCGGCTTTTTTTTTTTAAAAATTTGAAATTCAATTCGATTATTACTGTTTTCAAAAAAATTTAAAAAAAGACGCGGAAATAAAAAAATGTCGTGGTAATATTGAAACTTTTACAAAATTGAAGATTCGATTAATAAATTTTTATAAAATTCAAATCGGTAATTTAGAATGTTACGAAAAGTGAGCTTATGAAAACAATAAAACATATAATCCTCATTTCTACAGTATTAATATTCATAAACTGTAGCAAGGACAAAGAGGAACCATTGCCTATGGAAAATGCGCCAAATACGCCGACCGGCTTAGTTGCACAAAATGGGAATGAACGCGTTGCTCTAAGTTGGAATGCAAATACCGAATCCGACCTTACACACTATAATATTTATCAAGGGAATACGGAAGGAGAGCTTGTAAAGATAGGGGAAAGCCCTGTTGGGATGACTACTTTTACAGCTCAAGGGCTCACAAACGGCGCCACCTATTATTTTGCCATTGATGCTGAAAATATTGATGGACATATTTCGGACCAAAGCTCTGTTATAAGAGGTTTCCCGACCGCACTTACAGTATATGTGGTTGGATATGAATCTAATGGAATAAAAAATGTGGCCAAGCTATGGAAAAACGGAGCAGTTCAAAATCTGACCGATGGAACAAAAGATGCCTATGCACTAAATGTATTTGTTGCTGATGATGATGTGTATGTGGCAGGGTATGAAAATATCGGATCAAAAAGTGTTGCTAAGTTATGGAAAAATGGGACGGTACAAAACTTGTCCGATGGATCGAACAGTGCAATTGCCTCTTCGGTATTTGTGGACGGAGCTGATGTGTATGTGGTTGGGCATGAATATATCGGATCAAATAATGTTGCCAAACTCTGGAAAAACGGGACGGAACAAAATCTAACCGATGGAACAGAAAATGCCCAGGCCAAATCCATATATGTGTATGGCGGTGATGTTTATGTGGCTGGTTATGAATCTAATGGGACAAATATTGTTGCCAAACTATGGAAGAACGGGACGGCCCAAAATCTGACCAATGGAGTAAACGGTGCAGCTGCTTGGTCCATATCTTTAAATAGTGGTGACGTATATGTGGCTGGCACTGAGTCAAACGGCACAAACCTTGTCGCCAAATTATGGAAAAACGGGACGGCGCAAAACCTGACCAACGGAGCAAACGATGCAAGTGCTTCTACTGTATTTGTGGCTGGCAGGGATGTTTATGTGGTAGGAGATGAATATAACGGTACAAAATATGGTGCCAAACTATGGAAAAATGGAATAGTACAAAACCTGACCGATGGGGCAAGTGATGCAGGTGCCCGATCAGTATCTGTGCATACTGGTAATGTATTTGTGGTTGGTTATGAATTTAATGGAACAAAGGATATTGCCAAACTTTGGAAAAATGGTATGGCACAAAACCTAAATAACGGAGCAAACGACGCCCATGCTCAGTCCATATTTATAAAATAGGTCCTTATCAATATAGACATATTTCCGGTAGCATATAGTGGCATGGAAACGTGAAACCTTTGTATCTTTTTTTTCAAATCCGTTAAAAATAAAATATTTTTAAAAATTCTTTCTACCAAATGCGTTGGTTCGTCTTTATCGTTATTTATATTCTTGTTGATGTTTACGCCTTTCAAGCTGTAAAAACGCTTACCAAAAATCCGTGGCTTTACGGAATTTATGTTTTTATTTCGCTTGCCGTTTTGGCCGGGTTAATTTATGAGCTCTCTTTTTGGGGATCGGGCAAAATGATGCAGCCGCCAAAAATGTATTTCTTCGGAATTTTTCTCGCGGTATTTATCCCAAAATTGATTGTAATCCTTTTTATGTTCGGCGAAGATATTGCCCGATTTTTCGTTGGAATATTTATGAAAGTTGCCGGCAGCAATGAAGCAAACTTTATGGCCTCGCGCCGAAAATTTGTGAGCACCATCGCTTTGGGCGTTGCCGCAATTCCGTTTGCTTCGCTTATTTATGGCATGGTTCAGGGGAAATACAATTACAGGGTTTTGAAGTACGCCCTGGAATTTGACGATCTCCCCGATGCTTTTGACGGATTTACCCTTACCCATATAAGCGACATTCATTGCGGCAGTTTTGACAGCCATAAAAAAGTGGAATATGCGGTAAATCTCGTGAACGAACAGCAAAGCGATGCCATTCTCTTTACGGGCGATTTGGTAAACAATACCGCCGACGAATTGAACGATTGGGAACAACTTTTTTCAACATTGAAGGCGTCCCACGGAGTTTTTTCGGTTTTGGGAAATCACGATTATGGCGATTATGTTTCGTGGAAAAGCGCTTCGGAAAAATTTGAAAATTTTCAGAAATTGAAGTCAATTCAAAAGGAAATGGGCTGGAATTTATTGCTGAATGAAAATAGCATTTTAGAAAGAAACGGTCAAAGAATTGCGATTGTGGGGGTTGAAAACTGGGGCGAAAACGGGTTTAAACAAGCTGGCGATTTAAACAAAGCCTGCGAAGGAATTTCGGAAAACGATTTTAAAATTTTGATGAGCCACGACCCATCGCATTGGCAGTCTGTGGTGAAAAATGATGCGAGACACTTTCAGCTAACCTTGAGCGGGCACACGCACGGAATGCAGTTTGGGATTGAGATTCCCGGGATTATAAAATGGAGCCCCATAAAATACCGCTATAAAAATTGGGCCGGCATATACGAGGAATTTGGAAGGTATATAAATGTAAATCGCGGGTTTGGGTTTTTAGGCTATCCGGGACGGGTTGGCATCTGGCCTGAAATTTCCGTTATCACACTTAAAAAAAGACAGAATACCGTATAATATTCGGGAAATGTTATATTTGTAGTACATTTTTCAACTAATACCAAAGATAGATGTCAAAATTTGGAGAATTAATTGAAACCCCCATACCGGTGCTATTGGATTTTTACGCGGAGTGGGACGAGGCTTGCAAAGAGATGCACCCGGTTTTGCGCGATGTTGCTGCCGCCCTTGGCGATAAGGCCCGCGTGATAAAAATTGACGTTGACAAGAACAAGGAACTTGCCGAGGCCCTACGGGTAAAAGGCCTGCCCACGTTGATGATCTACAAAAATGGCGAAATGAAATGGCGCCAAAGCGGGGAACAAGATGCCGACACCCTCATTGGGCTTGTAAATGAATATGTGTAAAGCAACCCATTTTCTGAAAACGCTGTAAAGAAACTTTCTTTCCCAAAAATTTTATTCATAACAATTTAGACGGCCAATTCTATGGGCGTGAAGGGGCTTGCTGGTCTTTTTTATAAATTGTTAAACTTTTCAAATTTTACTGTTAAACGATTTTTATTTTTGGTTTTAATGGTTTGCTTTGTCGGAAAAAAACTACTTTATCCCCAAATTTATGAAAAATTCCTACGCTCATCTTTCCAGTTCGGGAAAGGTATTTACTCTTTTAATTCTTTTTTTATCGTTTTCCATTAATGCACAAGTTGGAATCGGAAACACAAATCCCGCCGCATCGTCAGTTTTGGATGTAACCTCCACTACCCAAGGAATGTTGGTTCCGCGGATGACGACCCTTCAGCGCAATGCAATCGTAA
>JBEBRF010000164.1:0-4423 GCA_040394975.1 Aequorivita soesokkakensis | reverse complement strand
AAATGGCGAATCTTAAAGAAATACGAAACAGAATATCATCCGTAGGTTCAACGATGCAGATTACCAGCGCCATGAAAATGGTTTCTGCCGCAAAGTTGAAAAAAGCACAGGATGCAATTACGGCAATGCGCCCCTATTCTGAAAAACTTACCGAGCTTTTGCAAAACCTAAGCGCCACGCTTGATGCCGATACTGGCAGCAAATATTCAGACCAGCGCGAGGCCAACAAAATTTTGGTGGTTGCCATCACCAGTAACCGTGGTTTGGCGGGAGCTTTCAACAGCAATATTGTAAAGGAAGCCCGTAATTTGGCTGCCAAAAAATACGCCGGAAAACAAGTGGATTTTATGACCCTCGGAAAAAAAGGGAACGATATCCTGAAAAAAACCGGAACCATTCTTGAAAACAACAACGCCATTTTCGACGATCTTTCTTTTGAAAACACTTCTGAAATTGCCGAAAAACTGATGGATCTTTTTTCCGAAGGGAAATATGACAGGATTATTTTGGTGTACAATAATTTCAAAAATGCCGCGACCCAAATTGTAATGACCGAGCAGTTTTTGCCCATTTTGCCCCCAAAACCAATTGAAGGTCAAGAGGCAAATACCAATGAAACATTCTATATTTTTGAACCTTCAAAAGAAGAAATCGTTGAGGCGCTCATTCCAAAAAGTTTGAAAACACAGTTGTTCAAAGCACTTCGCGACAGTGTTGCCAGCGAGCACGGCGCACGTATGACGGCGATGCACAAAGCAACCGACAACGCCACCGAATTGCGCGATTCGTTAAAACTTCAATACAATAAAGCGCGCCAAGCTGCCATTACCAATGAAATCCTCGAGATCGTTGGCGGTGCCAATGCATTGGCCGGATAATCGCGAGACGCCAAGCGATCTTTTATTTATAATATTTAAAAAGCCTTTCGTTTTCGGAAGGCTTTTTTGTTGCATAAAATTTGTAATTTTAATGAATGAAGAAAAATCTAAAAACAATACTCGCACTTCTGACCGTGCCGATGCTTTTGCTCAGTTTTTCAAACTGTGGCGGCACGCAGGATACAAGTTCAAACAAATCATTTGTGGAAAATCCACCTTTTAAAATAGCTGAAGCCTACTATCAAAACTGGGTTGCGGGCGTGAAAGCCGGCGGTTCAGGAACCAATGTGCACGTTGTTTTTGGCGAAATGGACGCCGATGTGGTTGTTCAAAATATATATTTCAGAAACCAAATTTTGGAGGCTAAAGGCAATATAAATGAACCAAATCAATTTGTGGCCTATCTTAAAAACGATTCCCAACACGATGTAATTATGGATTCTGACCCGACAAAGGAAGCCCAAAACACGCCCCCAAAATCATTTCCTTTTTCACTCGAAAGCAACCAAGCCGTGGTGGAATATTGGTTTGGTGGGAAAAAGAATTTTTATAAAATTTCCAATCTTTCAGAAAAGGAAAGGATTCCGTATCCACAGTCAAACCCAAATTCCCCCGAATAATTTCTTCAAATTCGAGCTATGCGAATCCTTCATTTAGATAGTAATCATCCGTTATTGTTGAAAATGTTGGAGGATGCGGGATTTTCCAACGAAGAAAACTATAAATTTTCGAAATATGAAATTGAGAAAATCATTTCAAATTACGAAGGAATCGTCATCCGGAGCCGCTTCAATATCGACAAACAATTTCTCGATGCAGCAAAAAACCTAAAATTCATTGCGCGCGTGGGTGCCGGATTGGAAAGCATCGATGAAGAATATGCAGAAAAACGTGGCGTAAAACTAATTGCCGCGCCAGAGGGCAATAGAAACGCCGTGGGCGAACACGCTTTGGGAATGTTGCTTTCACTATTCAATAAACTGAATAAATCCGATAGCGAAGTAAAAAACGGGCTGTGGAACCGCGAACCAAACCGCGGCGTCGAGCTCGACGGGAAAACCGTGGGAATCATTGGCTACGGAAATATGGGCAAAGCTTTCGCAAAAAAACTGAAAGGATTTGATTGCGAAGTGATTTGTTTCGACATAAAAGAAAATGTGGGTGACGAAAATGCAACACAAGTTTCTTTGGAAGAACTTAAAAAAAAGGCCGATGTTTTGAGCCTTCACACGCCATGGACGCCGTTGACCGATAAAATGGTGAATGCTGATTTCATCGCTTCATTTTCAAAATCTTTTTGGTTAATAAACACCGCCCGCGGAAAAAGTGTGGTAACGGCAGATTTGGTTTCGGCATTAAAGGCAGGGAAAATTCTGGGCGCAGGATTGGATGTTTTGGAGTTCGAAAAACTTTCTTTTGAAACGCTTTTCGATTCTGATACTTTACCCAATTCCCTAAAGGAACTTTTTGCGATGAACAATGTAATTTTGAGTCCGCACATTGCCGGATGGACGGTAGAAAGCAAGGAAAAGCTCGCAAAAGTTATTGCCGAAAAAATCATTCAAAACTTTAAATACAATTGTAGCTAAAACTATTCTATAATTTTTTATACATTTATTACACATTAACAACCAACTAATTAAATCATGGAAGATCAACAAAATTCAGGCTACGACAGTTCAAAAAAACGTATGGACGAAACCACGGACAATTTCGAACAAAACGCAAGAAATACTGCAAACGAGTTTAAGGAAGGCTGGAACCAGGTTTCGCACACCCAAGAAAACAAAAAAATACTGGCCGGTATTTTGGCTATTGTCATCGGTTCTTTGGGAGTTCATAAATTTGTACTTGGCTACACCCAGGAAGGCATAATCCAGATTGTAATATCTATTGTAACGTGTGGAATCGGGGGAATTATCCCATTAATTGAAGGAATAATTTACCTTACAAAGAGCGATGAAGAATTTTACCAAACCTATCAAGTAGGGAAAAAGGGATGGTTCTAAAAATTTAAGAGCCTTTGAATTTTCAAAGGCTTTTTTAATTTCAATAATTTTTTTTTATTATGGGCAAACATTTAAGTAAATCATATGAAATTAAGAATGAATACTAGAACTATAATAATGGCTTCTGTTTTCGTGTCTTTGTGTATAGGATCAATAGTAATATACAAATTTATTAACGGAGTAAGGAAATTAGTTCCTAATAAAAAAGCTTCTGAATATTATAGCGAAGATCAATATTACGGTATTGTTATAGATAAATTTATTGACAGGGAACAGCATAATTACAAAACTATTATTATTCGAAACGAAAATTACGAAAGAAGCGTTTTATTTGATTTTGAAATCGGAGGGTTATACGAATTTATAGAAATCGGAGATTCCATTTCAAAAAACGTAAATTCCTTGGATTTTCAATTAGTTCGAGAAGGTTTGGATACTATAATGCCGATGAAAGTTAACTGATTTAAGAAAAATTAAATTTAAGATGTATAAAAAAAATAGCTTAATTTTAGGCTCAACCAAAGGTCGTTGCAAGTTTACTACAGCTGATTTTCCGCAGGAAAATCATCGCACGTAAACCCGCAACCGTTTTATACCAACCGAAATGAGCAAATACGGAACAATACCCGCAATGAATTATAAAAATGCCAACGCAGCGGTTGATTTTTTAAAAAAAGCTTTCGGTTTTAACGAACACTTTGTTTACAGGGATGAAAACAATAACGTGCACCATGCTGAGCTTTCATTGGGAAATGCAATGGTAATGTTGGGCCCGCAACGGCCGGAAAGTGATTTCGGCAAGATGACCGCAACGCCGGTGGAAGTGAATGGATTGAACACCCAAACGGTTTATATTATTATTGATGAAATTGACGCCCACTATAAAAATGCAAAGGCAAACGGAGCCGAAATAATAATGGATATTAAAGATGAAGATTACGGTGGTCGCGGATACAGTTGCAAAGATCCCGAAGGCTATATTTGGAGTTTTGGAAGCTATAATCCGTATTCAGAAAAATAGAACCCAATACTGAAAATCATGAAAATTACGTTTTCTTTTCTCGCTCTTTTATTGCTGTGCATCGGGTGCAATAATTCCAAAAAAGTAGATCAGCCACTGGACAAAGATGCGCTGATGATAGAAGAATTGTGCTTTCGCAATGAATATCCTTTCCCGGACAGTACCAAAAATATAGATGTTCTTAACCTCGTTCTTCATATAAAAGGTGATTCGGTTACCGGAAATTACAACTGGCTTCCCGCTTTGAAAGATCAGCGAAACGGAACCTTGGCAGGAACAATTTATGACAAAACCATCAAGGCAACCTATCAATTTATGCAGGAAGGAATGCAGCAAACGGCAGAAATTACTATTGTACTTGAAGACGAAAAAGCCATAATAACCGGAGATGACCCCAATTCGGGATTGGACACGGAGGTCGCAAAAATACCTTGCAGCGCCCAATAGCCACTCTAAATTTAATCCTCCTTTTTAAGTACGGCAACAATATGTGGCACATCTTTCTTTTCAAAAAA
>JBEBRF010000163.1:0-4620 GCA_040394975.1 Aequorivita soesokkakensis | reverse complement strand
GCCAATCTGAGTTGGGACCATTTTTATGCGCACACCGATATAACTTCGCTCGACGGAAGCATTTTTGAAAAACGCACCGCCCACGGGTATTTCATAATTTCAGCGGCGGCGGGACTTTTCGTTTACCCGAACAAAGGCCCGGTGGCGGCCAATTATGGTTTGGAAGAAATCCGTTTTTTGCGCCCGATGTATCACAACGACACAATTTATGTACGGCTTACGTGCAAACAAAAAATCGAGCGCGACCAAATAGGGAAAGAACTGCCAAGCGGCATCGTAAAATGGTTCGTGGAGGTTTTTGATGCCGAAGATGAATTGGTGGCGGTAGCAACAATTTTGACAATGGTTCAGAAAAAACAGGAAACCTTCGTGGAAATGACCGAGGAAAAAATTGCCGAATGCCTTTCAAGATTAAGCCAAGAAACAAAACCGAAATGGGGCATAATGACGCCGCAACATATGATGGAACATTTGGAATTTACCTATAAAATTGTTTCGGGGGAAATTCAGGATTTTGAGATTGCGACGCCCGAAAAAATATTGGAAAAAGTGCAAAACAGTTTGTACAATTATGAAAAGTTCCCAAAAGGAACCAATTTTCCGTTATTGAAAAAAGATGTTTTGGAACCTCTAAACCATCCGGATTTAACCACTGCAATCGAGAAATTTAAAGAACAACGCGAGAAATATTTATTGTTTTTCAAAGAAAACCCGGACGCAAAATTAAAAAACCTGGTTTTCGGGGAATTGAACAAATTTGAATCATACTTGTTGGAGCGGAAACATTTGAACCACCATTTTGAACAATTCGGATTACTTTAATTTAAAACCGAAAAATGTAAAATTAAAAATGTAAAAGTTGATTTGGATTACACTTTAAACTTTTACATTTTGCATTTAAAATTTATTATTTAAAAATGGATAAACCATACGTAAATATAAAAACCGAAAACGGCATTGCCACCATCGAATTTTTCCATCCGGCGCAAAACAGTTTGCCGGGAGATTTGTTGGCGAAACTTGCAAAAACAATTACCGAAGCAGGAAATAATACCGAAGTAAAAGTTATAATTCTGAAAAGCGGCGGCGACCGAACATTTTGCGCCGGGGCGAGTTTCAATGAATTAATCAATATAAATGATGCCGAAACCGGGAAAATATTTTTCAGTGGGTTTGCTAACGTGATAAACGCAATGCGCAAATGCCCAAAATTTATCATTGGCAGAATCCAAGGGAAAACCGTTGGCGGCGGCGTGGGCATTGCATCGGCGACAGATTTTTGTATGGCGACAAAATTTGCAGCGATAAAATTGAGCGAATTGAATGTCGGCATCGGCCCGTTTGTGGTTGGTCCGGCAGTTGAAAGAAAACTCGGGTTGAGCGCGATGAGCCAAATCGCCATCGATGCCAACTCATTTTACGAAGCCGAATGGGCGCGGCAAAAAGGGTTGTACAATCAGGTTTTTGATACTTTGGAAGCCTTGGACGAAGCGGTGCAAAAATTTGCTGAAAATCTGTGCAATTACAATCCGGAAGCGATGAAAGAGATGAAAAAAGTATTTTGGAGCGGCACGGAGGATTGGGACGAATTATTGGCGGAAAGAGCGGTGATTTCGGGGAGATTGGTGCTTTCGGAGTTTACAAAGGAAACATTGAAAAAATTTGGCAATAGTTAGGAGTAAAGGACGAAAGGATAAAAAGACGAAAAGACGAAAGGATAAATAAAATGGGGTTAAAACATAATTTTAGAAAATTGGCAATATGGCAGGATGCGAGGGAGCTTGTTAGTGAAACCTACAGTATCACTTCCCAGTTTCCAAAATCTGGAATTTATGGTCTTTCCAATCAATTGCAGCGTTGTGCCGTTTCGATTGCTTCAAATATTGCGGAAGGCTCGGCGAGAAATTCCGATAAACACTTCACTCAATATTTAGAAACTGCCTTAGGTTCTTCGTTTGAATGGGAAACCCAATTGATTTGTGCATTGGATTTAAAATATATAAATGAAATTACATTTGAGCAGAATTTACAGTCAATACAAAAGATTCAAGCGATGATTTCAAATTTTAAAAACACATTGAATTCATAGTCTTTTTATCTTTTTGTCATTTTCGTCTTTTAATCATTTAAAAAGTATGATTTACTCCTTCAAAAACCACATCCCCATAATCCACGAATCCAGTTTCGTCCACCCGTTGGCGGCTGTTACGGGAAATGTGATTATTGGCAAAAACTGTTACATCGGACCTGGCGCAGCAATTCGTGGCGATTGGGGCGAAATCATTTTGGAAGATGGCGTGAACGTTCAGGAAAACTGTACGGTGCATATGTTTCCCGGAAAAAGTATTGTTTTGAAGGAAGGCGCGCACGTTGGCCACGGCGCTGTAATTCACGGTGCGAATTTGGGCAGAAATTGTTTGATTGGGATGAACAGCGTAATAATGGACGATGCCGAAATTGGCGATGAATGCATCGTTGGCGCTCTGAGTTTTGTGAAAGCGGAAGAAAAATTTCCAAAACGAAAATTAATTGTCGGTAATCCTGCAAAAGCCATCAAAGATATTTCCGATGAAATGATTGCGTGGAAAACGGCGGGAACCAGATTATATCAACAATTGCCCGCAGATTGCCACGAAAGTTTGAGGGAAGTGGAGCCGTTGCGGGAAATACCGGAAAACCGGCCATTGCAGGAAGATTTTTATAATACCTTAGAAGAATATAGGAAAAAGTAAAGACGAAAGACCTCACAGGTTTTTGAAACCTGTGAGGTCTAATTCACTATAAATAATGAATAAAAAGGAATTCAAAATGCCCAAAATGGGCGAGAGCATTACCGAAGGCACCATTATTGAATGGCGGGTCAAGGAAGGCGAAACTTTCGAGGAAGGCGATATTTTGTTGGAAGTCGCGACAGATAAAGTGGACAACGAAGTGCCCGCACCCTTTTCGGGGAAAATGTTGGAGCATAAATTTGAGGCTGAAGATGTTGTTCCCGTGGGGCAAACCATTGCGGTTTTGGAAGAAGGAAAGTTGGAAGACGGAAAGTTGGAAGACGGAAGCCGGAAGCGGGAAGCTGTAAACCAAAAACCAAAAACCAAAAACCAAAAACCAAAAGAAATCCACAACCCGCAACCAGCAACCTCAAACCTCAAACCTCAAACCTCAAACCTTTTCATTTCCCCGTTGGTGGACAGCATTGCCCGAAAAAACCATATCAGTTATGAAGAACTTGCCCGAATTCCCGGCACCGGAAAAGATGGGCGTTTGCGTAAAAGCGATGTTTCCAATTATTTGGAAAATGGGCGACCGTTTCAATTTATACAGCCCGCAGCCGAACCATCCGGATTTAGAATTCCCGATTTGAAATTCGATAAAGGAAAAGGTAAAATCGTGGAAATGGACCGGATGCGCCAAATGATTGCGGACCATATGGTTTTCAGCAAACATACCTCGCCGCACGTTACCGCATATGTGGAAGCCGATTTGACCGAAATGGTGAATTGGCGCAACAAAAACAAAGAGGTTTTTCAAAAAAAACGCGGTGAAAAACTATCGTTCACGCCACTGTTTATCGAATGTGTGGCAAAAGCGATAAAGGATTTTCCGATGATAAATTCCACGCTGGACGGGAAAAACATCATTATAAAGGAAGAAATCAATATCGGAATGGCAACGGCGCTGCCATCGGGAAATTTGATTGTCCCCGTCGTAAAAAATGCTGATAAAAAGAATTTAAGGGAACTGGCCGAAACCACCAATGAACTCGTTGAAAAAGCAAGAAACAATAAATTAAAAGCCGACGACACCAAAGGAAGCACCTTCACAATAAGCAATGTGGGAACCTTCGGAAGTTTAATGGGAACGCCAATAATCAACCAACCCGAAGCTGCAATTCTCGCAACTGGAATCATTAAAAAACGTGCGGAAGTTATCGAAAAACCGGAAGGCGACACTATTGAAATCCGTTCAATGATGATTTTGTCACTTTCTTTTGACCATCGGATTGTTGATGGATATTTGGCGGGTTCGTTTTTGAGAAGGATTGCGGATTATATGGAGCAGTTTGATATAAAAAGGACGTTTTGAAACACGACCGTTCGCTGACGCTCACTGCACGAACCACGAATTGAATTTCGTCGTGATTCAAACAGTCGTGTTTCGTGATTCAAAAAAATAATGATGAATAAGAATATATTAAAAAAAGCCTTCAAAAACCTAGTCACCGCCAAGGCGATGACAGCGATTTTTGAAGAAAATTTCAAAACCGTTTCAAAATACGTTCACGCCACTTCGCGCGGGCACGAAGTGATCCAAACCACTGTGGGAATGCAGCTTTTGCCGCAGGATTATGCGTTTCCGTATTATCGCGATGATTCGATGCTGCTGGCTATCGGGATGACGCCGTACGAATTGATGCTACAGGTTTTGGCGAAAAAGGACGATCCATTTTCCGGCGGAAGAACCTATTATTCGCATCCAAGTTTACGAGATGCCGACAAACCGAAAATTCCCCACCAATCTTCGGCTACGGGAATGCAGGCGATTCCGGCGACCGGCGCAGCGATGGGTATGAATTACCGCGAAGGCGGTAATCTCTTCACTGAAAAGGAGAATTTTGAA
>JBEBRF010000162.1:0-4645 GCA_040394975.1 Aequorivita soesokkakensis | reverse complement strand
TGCGAGGCAGCGTCGTAAGTAAAATCGACTTGTTTGGAAACGACCGCGTGGCTGCCGGCGCGGCCGGTCTGGGTGATGCTGGTCAGCCGATCCATGCGGTCGTATGAAAAACTGTTGCGGAAATCGAACACTCCGCCCACGATCGCTCCGCCGGCAATCGCCCCGCCGATATTCGCTTCGAGCAGTGTCTGATTGCCCACGGCGTCGTAATTGCGATCAAAGAGGATGCTTTGGCCCAACAGCCCATGCTGCTGCGACTCCAGTTGCAGTTGCCCTCTGGCATCGTACACGAAGCCGAAGTCCGGGGCCAATGAATCGGAGTCGGCCACTTCGGTCAAGCGGCCGACCGCATCAAAGTCGTAGTTGAATGTCCGCAGGACCGTGGAAGTGGGCGAAGCGGTCTGCCGCCAGGTCTCGCTGGTCATGCGGTAGAGGTTGTCGTAGCTCCACTGGGTCAGGCGGCCATTGCGATCGACGGCGGAGCGGAGATTGCCAGCTCCGTCATAGGAGAACGTACGGTCGGCGCTGCCTTTGCTTTCGGTCACGAGTTGATTCAGCTTGTTGTAGCTGTAGCCGGTGACGTTCCCCAGCGGATCAGTAACCGAGAGCGTGTTGCCGAAGACGTCATAATCCACGGCGGTCACACCGCCATCGGGATCGCTCTGGGTGAGCACGCGGAACCAAGCATCCAGAGTGACGCTATGGGTGTTTCCCAGGGCATCAGCATGGGCCAGGGTATTGCCGAGTGCGTCGAGCACGTAATCGGTATACCCAGCCGCTGCTGATCCACCGCCATCGGGATCGGGCTCGATGACGCGGGTTACGCGTCCGCCGGCGTCGTGCGTAAAACTGGTCACCCGTCCCAGCGGATCGGTGACGCTGCTCAGCAGGCTGTCGACGGTGTACTGGTAGGTGGTGACCGATGCGGGCTCAGTCGCGATTGAACTACTGGGCGTTGGCTGCGTAACCGAAATCAGCCTGCCGCGCTGGTCGTAGTTCCGTTCGGTGCGGCGATTGAGTTCGTCGATCTGGGCGTAGAGCAGGCCGTCGGTCCAGTAGAGGAACCGCTGCGTGGGTGTATCGCCGCTGATGCTTACCACACGCCCCAGTGAATCGGTTTGCACGTCGACGGTGCTGCCGGCAGCATCGGTGGTGGAAATCATCCAGCCTTCGGGCGTTGCCGTGTAGGCATAGAGCGTATCGGTGGTCGGGCCGCTGCCAGATGGGCTAGGCAGCGAGTCCTTTACGATGCGATTGAGAGCGTCATAAGAAAACGAGGTCGTGTTCCCCAGTCCGTCGGTAACCGCCAAGAGATTGCCGAGATTGTCATATTCCATGCTGGTGACAAAACCGCCCGCTTCGCGCTGGTCGCCAGTCGTTGTGGTCAGGCCCGTGACGGGATTGGGCGTGACGACTTTGCTCACACGGTCCAGGCGATCAAACGTGGTGTGGGTGACGCGCGGATCAAGGCCAGCGTTGGACTCGGTGGCACTGATCACATTGGGAGTAGCGAAATAAGTGTAGGAAGTGACCAGTCCTTGCAGGGCGGTACTGGTCACCGGTGCATCGGGAATCGGCGTATTCCCGGCGGCGTAGTTTTCCAGATTGGCAGTGTTCAAGGGCGAAGCGGCCAAGGCCGTCGCCTTGTTCTGAGTCCGAACGACATTGCCCAGGGAATCGCGGTACAGGTACCATTGGACATCGGGGCTTTGCGAAATCTCGGCGGTCAGCCGATTGCCATTGTCAAAGGTCGCACTGCTGGTCAACGCAGTGACGACCAACTGGGTCCCTTCGATATAAGAATTGATCACTTCGGTGGCGATGACATTATCAAACACATCATAATCGTAACGGACCAGCACCGGCAGCAGTGCTCCAGCGCCGTCGGGATCGGGCGCGAGCGTGGCAACCAGGCGATCACGGCGATCGTAAAAGTGCTTGGTGACGCGGCCGACCGGATCGGTGATTTGGCTCAGATTGCCACGGTCGTCGTAATCAAAGGAGGTCACCGCATCGTTGCCGCCATTGCTGCTGTCGACTTCCGTGATCGAGGCGATACGAGCATGTCGGGCAATGTCGTTGGGGGTATTGTAATAGGTGTAGGTGATTACCGTATCGCCCGAAGCGCGTCCGGTGACAATTGTTTGCTGGTGAATCAAACCTGCTGGCAAACCGGCTGCAACGAGATAGGCGGTGTGGATCTCACGCAGTACCTGCTTGACCGGAATGATGCTGGACGAGTTGGGATTGCCGAGGTAATTATTGACGAGCAACGCGTCTAAGGGAGCGATGAGGCCATCGCCGTTGACATCGTAAAACGGTGGCTCGTGCTGCGCGCCCGGTGGAATCGCATTGCCATGGGCGCCGATGTAATTCAGGATCAGCAGCGCATCCAACGGCATGGTGATGCCGTCGTTATTGACATCAGTGGGGATGATGTCGTTCTGCCAAACCGGCCCCGGGTGTTCCCAGCGTTGGCGGGTGATCAAGCCCGTGCCGGAATCGACATCCTGGATGAACCGGTTGCCGGTTTCATCGATGGCCAGCGTGACAATATCGAACGTGTCGTTCCAGCTCCACGCGCCGTCGGTCTGCTCGGGATACTGGGCGAAGACCGGGTTGTTATTGACGTAGGCATAAGAGGCGACCTGACGCACCGCTGGTCCGTTGCTTTGCAACACGCCACCGATGAGGATCTTATCCGGGTCGGGAGCGGCGATCTGGAGAATCTCGCCCCAGTCGTTGCCGGTGATCTGGCCGCTGTCGTCACGCTCGGTTGACTCGCGGGTGTACTCGGTACTCAGGTCGAGGTGATTCTGCAGCAGTTGGAACTGGGCATCGCCCCAACTGCTCGTCGTCGCCAGGCCAAGGGCATGGACTTGCTGAGGATCCCATTGCCGCAAGAGGCGACCCCGGTGATCCAATTGCGCAATGGTACGCTGCGGATCGCTGTTGGCCGAGCGTTTGCGGGTGAGGATTGCGTAATCGGGAATCGGATCAGTACCGTTGGTCGGGGCAATGCGCAGTCGCCGAGAGTCGGTAGCCAGAATCGTGTCCATGTCCAAGCTGGGGATCACCAGCGCATTTGCTGCACGCGTCAGATCGAAGGATACCGATGAGCCATCGGCAAACTGGATCGATGAGAGCCCCCGGCCTTACCAACGCGAACCTTTAACTGTAATAGAACAAAATCGCGACACCAGCACAGGCGCTGGTCATCTGCGGACAATTTCCCCGGCGGGCGGACCGCTTTGCCCTGGCGGTTAACGAGTTCGTCGCCCAGTTCATCTCGCGCCCGCTCGCCAGCGGCGATCAGTTCGGCCACCACCTCAGGAAATTGTTCGGAAACGTCGGTGGTTTCGCCCAAGTCGTTCGCCAGATCGAACAGCGACAATTCGATGCGCGCCTGTTGGTAGGGAGCCGGCTGACCGTCGCGACCTCCGTTGCCGCCGGCGAGCGTCCGATAGGGATGCGGAAAATGCAATTTCCAACGCTGCGTCCGCACGGCGTGCAGTCCACCGGGTGCATAAAAACAGAACAGGTGTTCGTGCGGCGAGGGCGTTTCGTCATCACCGAGCATCAACGGTGCGATGTCCTTGCCATCGATCGGGTGCGAGGGCAAGTCGGCGCCGATCAAGCCGGCGAGCGTCGGCAACAGATCGATCGTCGAGCAGCGATCACTCGTTGTGCCGGCAGGGATCTTCCCCTTCCACTGCATCAAGGCGGGTACACGGTAGCCGCCTTCAAACATCGTTCCCTTGCCTTCGCGAAATGGGCCCGCCGACCCCGCGTGGTCGCCGTAGGAAAGCCAGGGGCCGTTATCGCTGGTAAAAATCACCAGCGTCCGTTCGTCGAGTCCCAGTTCCTCCAACGTCCGCAGGATCTCACCGACCGACCAATCGACTTCCATCACCGCATCGCCGAACAGGCCCGCGCCGCTCTTGCCCTCGAACGCTGCGGAGACATACAGCGGCACGTGGACCATCGGGTGCGGCAAATAAACAAAAAACGGCTGGTCCGCTGACTGGCGGATGAAGTCGGTCGCCAGCTCGGTGAACTGACGAGTCATCTGCTGTTGGTCGTCCGGTTGCATGTTCGGATTGACCACCGTGACTTCGCCCGCCGCGTCGCTGCGCAGCAGCGGTAGCGGCGGCCAACTCGACGGAGCGCCAGGATTCCGCTGCATTCGCGCCACGTTCTCCGGGTGCAGCGGCCACATGTCGTTGCTGTAAGGGATCCCGAAATAGGTATCGAACCCGTGGCTCGTCGGCAAAAAACGCGGGTGGTGGCCGAGGTGCCATTTGCCAAACAGGCGGTGGCGTAACCCTGCGATTTGAACATTTCCGCCAGCGTCAGTTCCTCGTCCGCGAGGCCGATTTCGCTGCTCGGTCCAAGCGCCCCTTGAATCCCAATCCGCTGGTGGTAACAGCCGGTCATCAACGCCGCACGGGATGCGGAGCAGACGGCCGAGGAGACGACAAAATCGGTAAAGCGTCGTCCGTCGACCGCCATTTGATCGAGATTCGGCGTCGGGTAGGCGGTGGGGCCGAACGGGCCGATGTCGCCGTAACCCATGTCGTCGATGAAGATGATCACGACGTTGGGCGGTGTCTGCTCCTGGGCCACGGTGACCGCCGGCTGAACC
>JBEBRF010000161.1:0-4682 GCA_040394975.1 Aequorivita soesokkakensis | reverse complement strand
AAGATATGACTTGGAAAGGTTTTTGGGAAGGAATTGCTTCCCTTTTTGAAAATGTACTTTTTCTTCCCTATGATGCACTTCGCTCGTTGGAATTGGACAGTTGGTGGCTGGCGAATATATTCTCCTGGGTATTTTTGATTATTGGCTCAGTGGCCTTTGTTTACTGGATGCTTCAATTGAAGGATTTCAACGAAAACACTGAAGTGACATACACTTACGACGAGAATCCATAAATTTTCACAGGTCGAAACCTATATCAGAGCGATATTGCATCCTGTCAAAACTTAGTTTTTCTATGTTTTGGTAGGATTTTTTTAGCGCTCTTCTGAAATCCTCATCCAAAGAAGTTATAGCCAACACGCGTCCGCCGTTGCTTACTGTTTTTCCGTTTTCAGATTTTGTTCCGGCATGAAAAACGATGGAATCGTGCACATTTTCCAAACCGGAAATTTCCATTCCTTTTTCGTACTCTTCCGGATATCCGCCCGAAACCAACATTACGGTTGTTGCGGCCCGTTTATCAATTTCAATGTTAATGTCATTCAAAGTTTGTTTGTATGTCGCTTCAAATAAATTGACTAAATCGGTTTTTATTCTTGGCAGAACAACCTCCGTTTCTGGGTCGCCCATTCTCACGTTGTATTCAATTACGTAGGGTTCGTTGTTTACTTTTATCAATCCAATGAAAACAAAACCTTTGTAGTCTATTTGTTCTTCGGAAAGACCGTTTACCGTTGGTTTAACGATTCTTTCTTCAATTTTTTTCATCAAAATTTCATCCGCAAATGGCACTGGGGAAATAGCACCCATTCCGCCCGTGTTCAAGCCCGTATCGCCTTCACCAATGCGTTTGTAATCTTTTGCCGTGGGCAGGATTTTGTAGTTTTTGCCATCGGTAAGCACAAAAACGCTGAGCTCAATTCCGTCCAAAAATTCCTCGATTACCACTTTTTGGCTTGCTTCGCCAAATTTGCTGTGGGTGAGCATATTTTCGAGTTCCTGTTTCGCTTCGTTTAAATCATCTAAAATCAAAACTCCTTTTCCGGCCGCCAAACCGTCTGCTTTCAAAACGTAGGGTGGGTTCAGTTTTTCCAAAAATACTTTTCCCGCTTCCAAGGATTTCGTAGTAAAGGTTTCATACGCAGCAGTGGGAATGTTATGCTGCATCATAAATTCCTTTGCGCGCTGTTTGCTGCCTTCCAATAACGCGCCTCGTTTTGATGGGCCTATGAGCATTACATTTTTCAGTTCCGAAGTTTCCGCGAAATAATCCGCGATTCCAGCAACCAAAGGATCTTCCGGGCCCACGATTACCATTTCAATATTATTTTCCAAAACGCATTTCTTTATCGCTTCAAAGTCAGTTACCTTTAGTTCCACATTTGTTGCGATGGAAGCCGTGCCAGCATTTCCGGGCGCTACGAAGAGTTTTCCGCAACGTTTGCTCTGTGAAATTTTATAGGCAAAAGCGTGTTCGCGACCGCCGGAACCGAGGATAAGGATGTTCATAATAGCCATGTTTTGTTTCTGTGCCAAAAATAATTGTTTGTAAATTGACACCCTAATTTATTCCGAAATGAATTTGTTTGAACTCACGTTGAAAATGAATGGTTTTCCCATTGCCGCTGCAAAGAGAAAACTGAAGGAGATTCAGCAAATTGAGTCGGAAAATTTTGGGGAATATGTAAAAAATGCTAAAAACGAAATTGTAAAGTACCACCTAAAAAATAACACTTTCTATAAAAATTTTGTGGGCAGTATTGATACTTCTTTATGGGAAAATATTCCTATAATGACAAAAAGCGAACTACAAGTTCCTTTGGAAGAAAGGCTTTCAAAAGGTTTTTCAACTAAAAATGTTTACATTAACAAAACTTCAGGCTCCAGCGGAATGCCATTTATTTTTGCGAAAGATAGGTTTTGCCACGCTTTAACTTGGGCAGTGATCTTGGATCGTTTTGGAAGTTTGGGAATAAATTTCGATTCATCTTTACAAGCAAGGTTTTATGGAATTCCGTTGGATTTTATGGGGTATTACAAAGAACGGATCAAAGATTTTTTCAGCTGTCGGTTTCGATTTCCAGTTTTTGACCTTTCGGAAGCAAAGCTTGAAAAAATACTACAGGTTTTCAGCAAAAAAAAATTTGAATATATAAACGGATATACCAGTTCCATTGTGCTATTTGCGAAATTTCTGAAAAAAAAAGGAATCGTTTTAAAAGAAATTTGCCCCACTTTAAAATATGGTGTTGTAACCAGCGAAATGCTTTTTGAGGACGACAAAGCATTGATGGAAACTGTTTTTGGGGTTCCAATAATCAATGAATACGGCGCTTCGGAACTTGATTTGATCGCGTTTACAAATGAGGAAGGAGAATTCGTTTTAAACAGTGAAACGCTTTTTGTTGAAATACTCGACGCGCACGGCAAGCCCGTTTCAGAGGGCAATTCGGGACGCATTATTATAACTTCGCTTTACAACAAAGCGCAGCCAATGATTCGCTATGACATTGGGGATATTGGAATTTTGGACCAAAAAAGTACTTTGAAGCAGCCCATTTTAAAGAAATTGATTGGCAGAACAAATGACATCGCGAGACTGCCGAGCGGCAAAACCGTTCCCGGGCTTACATTTTATTATGTAACCAAAAGCATTATCGCAAATGATGGCAATGTGAAGGAATTTGTGATTGAGCAGTTGTCAGCAAATATTTTTAAAATTAAATATGTTTCCGTCCAAGAGCTTTCACAACTTGAAAAACTAAAAATTGAAAAAGCCGTTTTTGAATATTTAGAAAATGGTTTGAAGATTATTTTTGAAAGAACCGATTTTTTAAACCGAACTTCAAGCGGTAAATTGAAGCAGTTTGTTTCAAGGGTTGAAAATTAAACATATTTATAAAATGAAGATTACAATTGTTGCAGGGGCGAGGCCAAATTTTATGAAAATATCGCCAATAATAAAGGCGATTGAGAACCTTCAAACCCAAAAAACTCCTATTAGTTATCGATTAATCCACACGGGGCAACATTACAATACAAATTTAAGCGATACTTTTTTTGCAGAATTGCAAATACCACAGCCAAATTTGAATCTAAATATAAAAAGTGGTTCACAAGCTGAGCAAACAGCGGGTATTATGATTGCTTTCGAAAAGGAATTGACAGAAAATCGACCTGATTTTGTTTTGGTTGTTGGCGATGTAACGTCCACGATGGCCTGCGCAATTGTAACAAAAAAAGCCAATATCGCATTAATTCATGTGGAAGCTGGCATTAGAAGCGGAGATCTTACGATGCCCGAAGAAATAAATAGAATAGTGACTGATAGTATCACAGATTACTTTTTTACAACTTCTGAAAAAGCTTCGGAAAACCTTCTGAAATCTGGACATTCAAAAGAGAATATATTTTTTGTGGGAAATGTTATGATAGATACGCTTTTGCAAAATCTTGAAAAAATTGAAAAACCTATATTTTGGGACGAAATAAATTTAGTGCCAAAAGAATATTATCTTTTAACGCTCCACAGACCCTCAAACGTAGATGAAAGTTCTTCATTTATTGAATTGTTAAAACAAATTACAGAGTACGCTGCTGGGATTCCTATTATCTTTCCCGTGCATCCACGAACACAGCAGATTTTAGCACAAACAAAAAATGTCGTTGAAAATTTACATTTGGTAGAACCTCAAGGTTATTTAAATTTTATCTATTTATTGAAAAATTGTAAAGCTATCTTGACCGATTCGGGAGGTATTACGGAAGAAGCCTCAATCCTCAATGTTCCCTGTATTACATTTAGGGATTCTACTGAACGGCCCGAAACAATTGTGTTAGGAACAAACCTTTTGGTAGGTAATAATAAAAAAAAGATTTCCGACGCTTTCCAAAATTTGAAAAATAATAACTGGAAAAAGTCTGAAAATATCCCTCTTTGGGATGGAAAGGCTTCAGAGAGAATCGTCTCACATTTACTGAAAATTCATTATGGGTAAGGAAATTCTGCTCATAACCAACTATTTCCCTCCAGAAAAAGGAGCGGCAGCAAACCGAATGTATAGTTTGGCAGACGGACTGGGAAAGTCAGGATTTAAAGTGGAAGTTGTTTGCCCGTTGCCCAATTACCCCACTGGGAAAATTTTTAAAGATTATAGCGGAAAAATAGTTACTTCAGAAAATATTTCTTTTGGAAAATTAACCCGATTGTGGGTATGGCCCAGCAATTCTACCAATAAATTTGTTCGGTTGCTTTCTATGGTTTCTTTTTCTATTAGTTTGGTTTTGTTCTTCATTTTTAACAAAACGCCGAAAAAAATATTTATTCAATATTCGCCAGTTTTTGTGGGGTTTACTGCGGTCTTTCTGGGGTTTTTGTTTTCTAAAAAAATTATTTTGAATGTTTCCGACCTGTGGCCGCTTGCCGGTTTGGAAATGGGCATTTTAAAAAAGGGCTGGTATTATTCACTTTTGCTTCGTATGGAACGATACTGTTACAGAAATGCTGATTTGGTTGTGGGCCAATCCGAAGAAATCCTTCAGCATATTTCAACTTTTGAAAAGGACAAACCCTTGTTTTTGTATCGAAATATTCCAGATTTTCAAATTGCGAAAATACAGGAAGCTGATTCCTCCGAGGAAATAAGGATTGTCTATGCCGGATTATTGGGCCTCGCACAAGG
>JBEBRF010000160.1:0-4706 GCA_040394975.1 Aequorivita soesokkakensis | reverse complement strand
ACGTTTACAATGCAACACTGAAAGAAAGTGGTGCTATTGAATTAGAAGGAGCTGTTGTAACAGCTTTGGGTATTACGAGAGATAAAAAATCTTTGGGTTATGCGACACAAGAAGTAAGCGGGGAGACTATTTCTGCTACACCTGTATCAAACTTCGCAGATGCCCTATCCGGAGAGGTGGCAGGATTGGATGTAAAAAGCTCAGGAACCATGGGTGGTTCGACCAACATGATTATCCGAGGTACTAAATCTTTAACAGGTAACAATCAAGCATTGGTGGTTATTGATGGTATTCCAATCAATAATGGTACTGATAATACCAAAATGGGATTGAATGATCAATCTACAGGTAGAGGAGGATTTGATTATGGGAATGCCGCATCTGATATTAACCCAAATGATATTGAAACAGTAAACGTTCTTAAAGGTGCTGCAGCAACTGCTCTATATGGTTCTCGTGGCGCCAATGGGGTTATCATGATTACTACCAAAAAAGGTAAAAAATCAACTAAAATTGGTGTTGAAATCAACTCAAGCTTTGTTGTTGGGACAGCAGATAGAGAAACCTTACCGAAATATCAGAAAGAATATGGAGGAGGATATATGGGGACATTTGACGACACCTTTGTTATGGGAGATATAAATGGAGATGGCATTGATGATATTACTGTTAACTCTTATAATGATGCTTCTTATGGAGCTGCTTATGATCCTAATTTATTAGTTTACAACTGGGATTCATTTTATTACCCTCAATTATCAAATCAGCTTCCAAGTTATCTTATTGCAACTCCATGGGTTGCAGGTAAAAATGATCCAAACTCTATTTGGAAAACATCCACAACATTTGTAAACTCTGCTGCATTTTCTGGAGGCAATGAAAAAGGCTCTTTCCGATTTGGATTTACGAACTCATTACATGACGGTAATTTAGATAATTCTAGCTTAAAAAGAAACACTTTGGATTTTAGTGGAGCTTATAACCTAACTGAGAAATTAAAAGTTTCTACTAGCGTGATTTACACAAACAATAAAGCTATTGGTCGTTATGGAACTGGTTATGATGGGTTGAATCCAATGCAGGCCTTCCGTCAATGGTTTAACCTTGCCACTGATATGCAAAAACAAAAAGATGTGTATTTCTTAACAGGTGAAAACATTTCATGGAATGCAAATAGTTGGGACGATTCAAGACCAGCTTATAGTGATAACTACTATTTCACTCGTTATCAAAACTATCAAAATGACGAAAGAGACAGATATACAGGAATGGCAGCGATAGATTACAAATTAACTGATTGGTTAAGTGCAATGGGGCGTTTCACATTCGATAATTATGATGAGTTAAGAGAAGAAAGAATTGCAGAAGGAACTGTAGGGAAAGTGTCAGAATACTATATGAATAAAAGATCTGTAAGTGAGAATAACTACGATTTGATTTTATCTTTTAACAAAGACTTGACTGAAAACATCAATTTAGAAGGTAATGTAGGTTGGAACTTACGAGTAAATCAGTTAAATTCTTTTGCAGCCGCAACAAGTGGTGGTTTAGCAATTCCTGGAATTTATAGTTTAAACAACTCTTCCAACCCACTTACCGCTGCAGATATGAACATTAATATCTTCACAAAAAAAGTGGATGGAGAGTACGCTCGTGCCAGTTTAGGTTTGTATAACACGGTATTCTTAGAGGGATCTATCAGAACTGACCGTTCTTCTGCATTGCCTAAAGACAACAACCGTTATTGGTATCCGTCTGCAAGTGCAAGTTTAGTGTTCTCTGAATTAATTAAATCAGATTGGTTGTCATTCGGTAAACTACGTGCAAACTACGCAGAAGTAGGTAACGATACTGATCCTTACAATACTACTTTGAGATATGACATCAATGCCCCTTTTAATGGATATCCATCATCTACAAATCTTGCAACTTGGGGAAATCCAGATTTAAGACCAGAGCGTACAAAAGGTATGGAGTTTGGATTGGAAATGGCTATGTTTAAAAACAGAGTTTCATTTGAAGTAAACTACTACAATACCAAAACTTATGACTTAATTACACAAACGGCTGGTGACCCTGCATCTGGTTTTGCTTTTTACTTCACAAATGTTGGTGACATCCGTAACAAGGGTATTGAGGCAAGTTTAAGATTGACTCCAATTCGTTCAAATAATTTTGAATGGAATTTGATTGCTAATTTTGCTAAAAATGACAATGAACTTGAATCACTTAATATAGAATACTATCAATTAGCGAATGTACAAGGAGGATTATCAATCGGTGGGTATGTTGGAGAACAATTAGGTGTTCTTCGTGGAACAGACTATGTTTACGATGAAAGTGGAAATAAAATTGTAGGTGCAAATGGACAGTATTTACTTTCTGACCCAGATGCTATAATCGGTAACTTCAATCCTGATTGGACAGGAGGTTTACGAAATATGTTGCGATACAAAGAATTAACATTGAGTTTCTTGATAGATGTTCAACAAGGAGGAGACGTATTCTCATTGGATACTTGGTATGGTTATGCAACCGGTTTGTATGCAAATACAGTAGGATTAAACGATTTAGGAAATCCTGTGCGTAATACATTAGCTGATGGTGGTGGTATCATTTTACCTGGTGTGAAAGAAGATGGAACTCCAAATGATATCCGTGTGAGAACCGACTATTATGCAAACCCGTGGGGCTATGCAAGAACTCCTAATTCAGCACACGTATATGATGCGTCTTTTGTAAAACTAAGAAACGTAACATTATCTTACGATTTACCTGAGAAATTAATCCAAAATACTTTTGTGAAAAAATTCACTATCTCTGCGATTGGTAGAAACTTATGGATTATCCACAAAAATGTTCCTTATTCAGATCCCGAATCAGGTCTTTCTGCCGGTAACATCCAAGGATATCAATCCGGAGCTTACCCAACTATCAGAGAAATTGGTGCAAGCATTAAAGTTGAATTCTAAAAAATGAAAAAAATGAAAAAAATATTAATAACATTAAGTATATTGGGAACTATGTTCTCTTGTTCGGATGATTATTATGAGTCACTAAATGTAGACCCAACTCTTCCGGCTGATGTTCCTGCTGACTTTTTGGTAAATGCGGCAACCAAGGCTCTATTTGACCAAATGATTACACCCAATCAAAATCTGAATGCCGCAAGGTTTATGGGTCAATATTGGACACAGACCACTTACGTTGACGAATCAAATTACAATCTAAATGAACGTAATATTACAGGTCAACATTGGACACGTATATATACAAACGTATTATACGATTTAGCAGATGCTAAAAGTAAAATTGAGAGCTATCCATTAACGAGTTCTTTCACACAGGCTACAAAAGACAATCAATTAGCCATCGTTGATATATTACAAGTATATACATGGCAGCAAATGGTGGATACTTTTGGAAACATTCCATATTCTGAGGCTTTCCAAGGATTGGAAAACCCGGCTCCTGTCTTTGATGATGCAAGAACAATCTACAATGACCTTTTGTCACGCATTTCAGCTTCAATTGCTTCGTTAGATGATTCAGGAAATGGTTTTGGTGGAGATTCTGTTTATGAAGGAGATATTTCTAAATGGAAAAAATTTGCTGCATCTGTAAAACTAAAAATTGCAATGAGATTAGCAGATGTAGATGCAGGAACGGCTGCTACGGCTGCTTCTCAAGCTGTTGCCTCAGGAGTATTCGGTTCAAATGCCGACAACTTTACTCTTCCATATATGTCAACTCAACCCAACACAAACCCACTTTGGTTGGATTTAATTCTTAGCGGTCGTCAAGATTTTGTTGGAGCAGACACATTTATCAATATTCTTAATGATTTAAATGACCCAAGAAGACCTATATATTTTAAAGAAAATATGGGAGATGGTACTTTCGTAGGTGGACCTTATGGTGCTGAAGGAAATACGTTTGCTAACTCTTCTCAAGTAGGAGCCATCCTTCACGAAGCTACTTTCCCTGGTACATTAATGGACTATGCTGAAGTTCAGTTTCTATTAGCTGAAGCAGTAGAGAGAGGATTCATTGGAGGCTCCGCTGAAGCATTTTACAATGCCGGAGTATCATCATCCCTTGAATTCTGGGGAGTGTCGACAGACGATGCAAATACTTATCTTTCATCTCCTGATGTTGCTTATTCAACTGCATCTGGCACTTGGAAACAAAAAATTGCTAGACAGTTCTACATAGCAACTTATAATAATGCTTTCGAAGGATGGTCTGTGGTTCGTAAATACGATTATCCTGAAATGCAAGTTTCCGGATTTGAAGGGCTACCTTCTCCTATGCGTTATACTTACCCAATTTCAGAAAGAACAATTAATCCGGATAATTATGAGCAAGCTGCGTCAGCAATTGGAGGCGATGAGCAACAAACCAAACTATTCTGGGATGTAAACTAAAATCTCATTTAATAGAATTTAATTTTAAGCTGCCCTTTTAGGGCAGCTTTTATTTTTTAACAATTCTCATACTTCATTCTTGGTTTTGAATTTGTAAATTGAAAATCAAAAAACAATTGATGTCAAAAAAAATCCTTCTACTTTTAATTTTTCCGGCAACCTTCCTTGCAGGTTGTGATGACTGTACCAAAGAAGCAGAATTGGAACAGCGTGAAATGGAACTCATCCAAAAAGAAAATCAGTTCGCCCAAAAAGAAGCCGAATATCTTTCGCTTATAA
>JBEBRF010000159.1:0-4746 GCA_040394975.1 Aequorivita soesokkakensis | reverse complement strand
AGATGGCTTTTTCCTTATGTTTTAGGTTTCGCGAAACCAAGGCGCCCCCTCCCGAGGTAGTTATTATTTTGTTGCCATTAAAAGACAATATGGAAATATCGCCAAAGGTGCCACATTTTTGGTTTTTATAGTTACTGCCCAAGGCTTCCGCACTGTCTTCAACAATCGGGATTTCATATTTTTCTGAAATCTCCTTTATTGCTTCAACCTTATACGGCATTCCGTAAAGGTGAACGGCAACAATTGCCTTTGGCTTTTTCCCTTTGGAAATTCTATTCTTTATCGCTTCTTCCAAATGGTTCGGACAGATGTTCCAGGTTTCCGGTTCACTATCCACAAAAATCGGGGTAGCGCCCAAGTAAATAATGGGATTGGCCGAAGCGGAAAAGGTAAGACTTTGGCAGATAACTTCATCATCTTTTTCAACTCCCAATAAAATCAGTGCCAAATGCAGGGCCGCAGTGCCGGAACTTAGTGCGGCAACGTGGCTCCCATTGCCGAGGTAACTTTCCAAATCCTTTTCAAATCCTTCCACATTTGGTCCTAATGGCGCTACCCAATTGGTTTCAAAAGCCTCGTTTACATAAGTTTGTTCATTCCCGCCCATAGGGGGTGATGACAGATAAATTTTTTCTTTCATTGGTTAAGTGGTATTGGGACACTTTTAAAGGGCGCAAAGTTATGAATAAATCTATTGTTTATTTCTTATTGCTTATTGCTTATGGCATAAAGCTTAATTGTTTAATTGTTTAATTGTTTAATTGTTGAATTGTTTAATTGTTTAATTGTTTAATTGTTTAATTGTTTAATTGTTTAATTGTTTAATTGTTCATTATTAATTGAATAGACTTATCGCATATTGCCTATCGCTTATTGCCTATTGCCTGTTGCCAATTGCCTATTGCTACGTCATACATCTCAAATCACAAATCATAAATCATAAATCCAAAATGCCTAAAGTTTAATTGTTTAATCGTTTAACTGGTTAATTACTTATTGCTTAAAGCTTAATTGTTTAACTGGTCATTTTTATTATTCATTATTCATTATTCATTATTCATTATTAATTGCCTATTGCTTATTTCTTATTGCTTATTGCCTAAAGCTTAATTGTTTAATTGTTTAATTGTTTAATTGTTTAATTGTTTAATTGTTTAATTGTTGAATGGTTAATCGATCCCAAATCTAACAGCTAACAGCTCACATCTAACGTCTCACATTTAGGCGAATTTTGTATATTTGAAAGAACACAATTATGATTATGGATACAATTGTTATACGTGAAAAACTACATAGGCTGATTGAAAATGCGGCAGATGAAAAGCTTGCTGCACTTTTTGAGGCGTTAAGTGCATTAGAAAAAAACCCATTGCCGTGGTGGAAGGATCCAGAGACTCTAAAAGAATTGGATGACAGAATAAAAAGTTATGTGGCTGAGCAAGGACCCTCCTATACGCTTGAAGATGTTGATAAAGAACTCCAATTGCGTAAATCCCAAACTAAATAAACTCTTTTAACAGTTGGCGATGTATTCTTATATACTTTTACCCAACGCCTATGCTGAGCTTATAAATTCCTGGGAGTGGTATGAAAAAAAACAAATCGGATTGGGAGACCGCTTTAGGGAAGAAGTGGGCCACACCATTCAGTACATTTTGGATCACCCTTATTATTTTCAATTAAAACACAAAAATTATCGGGAGGCAACAACTAGAATTTTTCCCTTTCTTTTAGTTTATGTGATTAATGAGGATAAGAACCTTGTTTTAATTACTGCCATCTTCATAGTAGCAGAAACCCATTACAAAAAGGGTAAAAGGCATTTTCCTTTATTTAACATTAAATCGGGTCTCGTGAATTTGTGAATTCATACCGTGAGGCTTGAATGGTGAAGGGTGAATGGTGAATCGGGATTTGGGATTTGTTTATTGTTTAATTGTTTAATTGTTTAATTGTTTAACTGTTTAACTGTTTAACTGGTCAATGGTTATTCTCTCATTCTTCATTATTCATTATTAATTATTCATTATTAATTATTCCTAATTCATAATTCATAATTTCCCATTTCTGAAGTCTTAAGTCTCACGTCTCACATCTCACATCTCACGTCTCACGTCTAACAAAGCCCCACAGAACACGCAAATCCTCAACAAAAGACCGCTTGTAATAATACGCAAGGTTCATCCGCACCTTATCCGGAAAGATAACCGTGTCGTTATAATGTAATGGATCGGGTTGCTGCGCCAATAGATTTTCCTCATTATAATACTTGAGTGCCGCGCGGCTGCAAAGGCCCGGTTTTAGTTCCAGCAACTTCCGCTCCTCCCCTTGCAACTTGTCATAATATCCCGGCACATCTGGTCGCGGGCCCACAAAGCTCATTTCCCCCAGTAATATATTGAACAGTTGTGGCAGTTCGTCCAATTTAGATTGCCTCAGGAACCTGCCATAGGCAGAAACCTTTCCAGTAGTAGCGTGCATGGAACGGATTTTATAAATGGTAAACAGCCGCCCAAATTGTCCCACGCGGGTTTGTAGGAATAGGCCCTTGTGGGTATCGATAAAAGAAAGTAAAATCAATAAAAGCATAAACCAGCCGATGGACAGCAATAGTATAATTGATATTATTATGTCAAATGTTCTTTTGATGGGAAGATTGATTATTGGAGTGTTGGATTTTTGGATTGTTGGATTGTTGGATTGTTGGATTGTTGGATTGCTGGATTGCTGGATTGTTGGATTGCTGGATTGCTGGATTGCCGGATTGCTGGATTGCTGGATTGCTGGATTGTTGGATTGCTGGATTGTTGGATTTTTCTGCTTTGCAAATAACATCATTTTGTAAATAGAAAACTATTACTGGGTAAAGAGGCTTTTTGAAATTATAAATGTAAAATGCAAAATGTAAAAGGCAAAAGGCAAATCTAAATACTAAATTCCAAATCATTTGGGACTATCTTGCTTATTCACTAATTCACCTATTCACTTATATTGAGTTATGAGTTATGAGTTATGAGTTATGAGTTATGAGTTATGAAAATTAAACAAATTTTATTGACCCGAGGGAGGGGGATTGGAAAAACTTCATACTCAGTTTTTACGGCATAGGGACGAGAGTTTACAACCAAGGCGTTAAGGGGAGTTTCCATGCCCGCTACCTATTTATTTTATATGCGAAAATATTATTTCTATGCTAATGCCGGTGTATTCGGCGAATTCGTAAATGGTAAGGAGCTGGTGGGTTTTTTTCTTGAAATGAACCCTAATTTCCTGATTTAGGTACAGGGCATGGCGATACGATTTACCAGTGAGGAGCTGGATGTCCTTTGGATATATCACTACCCGGGAGGGTCTTGGCGTATTTTTAGAAACAAGGGCCTTTTTTATTTGGTTTTTTGATTCCATAAGACGTAGGTATCAAAACAAAGTTCATGTGAGGGGAGTGTTGTGCCGAAAAAAGTCTTTAATCCTTTCTACCCAGCAACAAGGTAGCCGATGGGTAGCCTTTGGGTTGGCTTTGGGCACCATTGGCCTAGAGTGAACCATACATATATTAAGGCAGAAACATACACTGATAGAGACTGTAGCCTACATTATTTCTACATGAACAGTACCCCAATACGACGGAACCAAGGAGGGAAATATCTGAAAACGCTTTTAGCGCCTGTCCTTATTTGTGATAGGTTAATTCGGAAATTTATATTGCACGAGATTTAAAAATTCATCCATAGGAATAAAGTTGATTGCCGAATATTTTCTACGGATTATCTTAAAGCGGCTAATGTGTTTATAATATAGCGTATCTCCTAAAAACCAAAGCAATATATTTTCCATAGCCTCATGGAGTTCAGATTTTAAAATGGATTTATCGATCTTGAGGTAAATTAGAAGATGAAGTTTATTGGAGGTTTTATAAATTTTATGCACGGCGAAATAAATTTGATAGATTGTTGTGTCATGCCCAAAAAAATTATGTTTCGCACATAGGGAAATTATCGATTCCCGGTATGGCTTAATACCTATGTCAAAAACCCAGAGGGGCACCTTGGGAGCCAAAGCAAGCATTTGTGCCGCTATTGCCCTTAGGCGGTATTTCCCTTTTGGGATAAATATCAATTTCGCCATGCTTCCCCCATCAATTCTATAGACAATTAAAAAGTCCAAAAGGCGATCGATTTTTTTCCCCTTTTTGTGTAGGTTATCAAAGAGCTTATTGCCGAGAGCAGCATTTCCATTATGATCTGCATTGATTAAATCTATCTGGATGGATAGAAAATACTTCCAAAATTCGTTGATTTCTGTTTTCATGATATTGAATTTTTAGTTAGCTAATGATATATCGATTTGTAGAACGATTCCTGATTTATGGTTTTTCGGCTTTGATTTCTTAAAAAAGTGTAGGACACTCTTTGATAGATGGAAGAAAATACTTTGATA
Source organism: Aequorivita soesokkakensis (assembly GCA_040394975.1). Lineage (GTDB taxonomy): Bacteria > Bacteroidota > Bacteroidia > Flavobacteriales > Flavobacteriaceae > Aequorivita > Aequorivita soesokkakensis_A. The sequence goes on along the minus strand of JBEBRF010000159.1, from coordinate 309 downwards.
AAAAATTTCATGCCGGGGTTAGTATTTGTTTCCATTGCAAAGTATTACAATGTTGCCAAAAACATTGGCGGGTATCCGCCAACTTTGGCGGGTACCCGCCAATTTCTTTAATCATATTGCAGTAATATGCACTATCAAAACCCGATAGTTTGCGTTATTATTTAATAATAGGAGATCCGTTACCAGCATTATTGGATGCTATGCCGACGATTGAAGCGACGTTAGGATTGAAGTGTTTGGGGATTATAAAAGAAAGTGCAAAAAACGGGCATAGTATACCACCCACAGCGGATTAATGTGAGCATAGCG
>JBEBRF010000158.1:0-4757 GCA_040394975.1 Aequorivita soesokkakensis | reverse complement strand
CTGATTTCCTTTGTTTTCAAAATTTCCTGTGCGGTAATTTCAATATCGCTGGCAACACCGCGGGCGCCACCGCTTGGCTGATGGATCATTACGCGGGCATGCGGCTGAATAAAACGTTTCCCCTTTTCGCCTGCGGAAAGCAAAATACTTCCCATTGAAGCTGCCAAACCGGTACAAATAGTTGAAACCGGACTTTTTATACCGCGAATGGTATCATAAATTGAAAATCCCGAAGTAACATAGCCGCCCGGACTGTTTATGTAGAATTTAATTTCGTCATGCCCCAGCGAGTCGAGGTACATCAAACGGTCCACAACGTGGCGTGCGCTTTTGTCATCAACCATTCCCCAAAGAAAGATTTTGCGTTCCTCCAACAGTTTGCCGTCAATTTTATCCTGTATTTTATTTGTTTTTTCCATATTTTTCGGTCTGTCCCCTCGAGCGCAGTCGAGAGGTTATTCAAGGGTTTTGTATTAAAAGTCGTTCTCGACTGCGCTCGAACTGACATCTGCACTAAAATAACAAAAGGCCCGGCAATGCGCCAAGCCTTTTTTGTGTTTTATTTTTTCAAATTGAAATCTTACAAAAGCGAATCAATCGCCTCTGCATATACGTTTTTAGGAGCAACGCCCACTTGACGGCCAACCACCTCGCCATTTTGGAAAACCAGAACGGTCGGAATATTCCGAACTCCATATTTTGCGGCAAACTCTTGGTTTGCGTCCACATCTACCTTTCCTACTACGGCCTTGCCTTCGTATTCCTTGCTTATTTCTTCAATGATGGGCCCTACCATCCGGCAAGGTCCGCACCAGGCTGCCCAAAAGTCAACCAATACCGGTTTATCACTTTTTAAAACCGTTTCTTCAAATGTTGCGTCTGTTATTTCTAATGCCATAATATTTGTTTTTTAAGATTTTCAAAAGTAATCATTTTTTATACGAAAACTTTCAGATTAATATTTGTTTGGGAAATGGAAGTATTGTTTATTTCTATTACTAATTCAATTTATAACTAAGCTGTTCCCGTTCGAGTTCATCCAGCAATTTCTTTGAAATGTCAATTTTATACTTTTTGCTGAGCATATTCAAACCGACCCCTTCTTCATTTTCATAAACCAACAAATGCAGCTGTTTTTCCCCTTTGTTCGATTTAACGAGCGATTTGAGAAAATTTATTCTTCTCTCATTTAAAATATTCAAAGGAATTTCCAAAGTGATTTTTTTGGAATATCTATCCATCACATCGTGCAATATCTGAATGTGGTTGTATTTCAATCTTGGATCCCCCTTCTTTCCGGTCGCACGATCTATCCATCCATCTTGAATGAGGACGCGGCCAAAAATAAATGAATCCATAACCAATAAATGCCTGAATTTCAAATAGTCCTCTCCGTATATTCTGAAATCATAACTGTCTTCAAAATCCTCAACGGTAAATATTGCCCAATCCCGCCCGGTCTTGCTCGTCATATACTTTACTTCGGAAACGATTCCCCCAAAACACATTTCTTTATTAATAAAATCTTCCAAATGGTTAAAATGTGAGACTTTACAATTGGTAAAAGTGTCCATTTCAATTTTGAAATCATCCAACGGATGCCCGGAAATATAAACGCCAACGACCTCTTTTTCCTGTTTCAGTTTTTTCATCGTACCCCATTCCTCGCAGGGCGGAACTTCCGGCTCGGGAATCTGCACTTCGCTGGCATCGCCAAACAGACTTACCTGTGAAGAATTCTGTGTTTCCTGATATTTTGCGGCATACCGGAGCACTTTTTCAACAAACATAATCCCGTCGCCGTCGTGATGCAAATATTGCGCGCGATGGGCGTCAAAACTGTCGAAACCGCCCGCCAATGCCAAATTCTCAAAGGCTTTTTTATTTGCTGAACGCAGGTCGATGCGCTTCGCCAAATCAAAAACCGATTTGTATTTCCCGTCTTTTCTATTTTCTACAATTGTTGCCACGGCACTACTGCCAACGCCTTTTACCGCGCCCATTCCAAAACGAACCGCACCTTCTGCATTTACGGTGAATTTGTGAAATGATTCATTCACATCCGGGCCCAAAACATTCAGTCCCATCCGCTTGCACTCGTCCATAAAAAACGTAACCTGTTTTATGTCACTCATATTATTGGATAGCACCGCTGCCATATATTCCGCGGGATAATGCGCTTTTAAATACGCCGTTTGGTAAGCAATCCAAGCATAACAAGTGGAATGCGATTTGTTGAAAGCATAACTCGCGAAAGCCTCCCAATCCTTCCAGATTTTTTCAAGTTTTTCGGGATCGTGCCCTTTTTCCGAAGCTTGTGTTACGAATTGCGGCTTCATTTTATCGAGCACCGCCTTTTGTTTTTTCCCCATCGCCTTTCGCAATTGGTCCGCTTCGCCTTTTGTGAAACCTGCCAATTTCTGCGATAGAAGCATCACTTGCTCCTGATAGACGGTGATACCATACGTTTCCCTTAAATTCTCCTCCATCCCCGGCAGGTCATAGGTTATTTCTTCCTCGCCGTGCTTCCGCCTAATGAAACTGGGAATGTAGTCCATCGGGCCGGGCCGGTACAGCGCGTTCATCGCAATCAGATCCGCGAAGACTGTGGGCTTCAATTCCTTCATATATTTCTGCATTCCGGCAGATTCATATTGAAAAATCCCCACCGTTTCCCCTCTTTGGAAAAGCTCGTAGGTTTTTTCATCGTCAAGCGGAAAGTGATCCGGATCGAGGTCGATTTTGTGTTTGTGCTTTACGAGTTTTACGGTGTCTTTAATTAATGTCAAAGTTTTCAGACCCAAGAAATCCATTTTCAGCAAACCTGCGCTTTCCACTACCGAGTTATCGAATTGCGTAACATATAAATCGGAATCCTTTGCAGTGGCCACGGGTACAAAATCAGTAATATCACTCGGCGTAATAATCACACCACAGGCGTGAATCCCAACATTGCGAACGGAACCTTCAAGAATTTTCGCTTGGTTTATGGTTTGCGCTTCAAGATTATTTCCTTCGGCAAGATTCAAAAGTTCATTCACTTTTGGAAGCTCATCGCTTCGGAAACGGCCTCGAAGTTCCGCATCGCTCAAACCGAAAATTTTGTTCAGTTTGGTCATATTCGGAATCAATTTCGAAATCCTATCAGCTTCGTTCAACGGCAAATCCAATACCCGTGCCGTATCGCGAATGGAGGATTTTGCGGCCATCGTGCCATAAGTAATAATTTGCGCTACTTGACTGCTGCCGTATTTATTGATTACATATTCCATTACCTTGCTTCGGCCTTCATCATCAAAATCAATATCAATATCGGGCATACTCACACGGTCCGGATTTAGGAAACGCTCAAAAAGAAGATCGTACTTTATGGGACAAATATTGGTGATTCCCAAACAATACGCTACGGCACTTCCCGCGGCGGACCCACGGCCCGGACCCACGGAAACATCCATTCTTCGGGCTTCGGCAATAAAATCCTGTACAATCAAAAAGTAACCCGGATAACCGGTATTCGCAATAACTTCAAGTTCAAAATCGAGGCGTTGTTTTATTTCCTTTACGCGTTGGGAAGCAGTCTCGGGAATTTCAAAATCGGTCAATGCTTCATATGAAACTTCCAACAATTCCGGATAACGTTTTTTTGCGCCTTCGTACGTAAGATGCCGCAAATAGGCATTCTCGCCACGTTTGCCGCCATCAATGTCTTCGGCATTTAAAAATTCCTGTGGAATTCCGAAATTGGGAAGCAAAACATCACGATGCAGACTAAAAGGCTGGATTTTTGAAACAACTTCCTCAATGTTCAAAATGGCTTCGGGAAGGTCTTTGAAAAGCGCCTTCATTTCGTCCTGACTTTTGAAATAATATTCCTGGTTCGGCAAGCCGTAACGATAGCCACGCCCGCGGCCAATGGGCGTTGCCTGTTTTTCGCCATCCTTTACGCAGAGCAAAATATCGTGGGCGTTGGCGTCTTCCTTTTTAATATAATAGGTGTTGTTGCTGGCTATAATTTTTAGATTATTCCGCTTCGCCATTTCAATCAGAACTGCATTTACGCGCTTTTCGTCCTCTTGGTCGTGGCGCATTATTTCCACATAAAGGTCATCGCCAAACTGTTCCTTCCACCAAAGCAACGCTTCCTCGGCTTGATTTTCGCCGATGTTCAAAATTTTTCCGGGCACTTCGCCGTAAAGGCTTCCGGTTAAAACAATGATGTCTTCCTTATATTTTTCGACTATATTTTTATCGATCCGCGGCACGTAATAAAACCCTTCGGTGTAAGCGATCGAGGCCATTTTTGCCAGATTGTGATAGCCATTTTTATTTTTGGCAAGCATCACAATTTGATAGCCGTTGTCTTTGTGATTTTTATTTAAATGGTCTTCGCAAACAAAAAATTCACAGCCAACAATTGCTTTTATTGGTTGTTTCGAATTTTCTTCTTCGTCATTTTTTGGCAATTCCGCGAGCGATTTATTGTAATTGGCAACGGCTTGCACAAAATGGAACGCGCCCATCATATTGCCCGTATCCGTGATTGCGACTGCGGGCATGTTATTTTGAACCGCGGCGTTTACCAAATCCAAAGTGCTGGAAGTGGACTGCAAAATGGAAAACTGCGAATGGTTGTGAAGGTGCACAAACGGCGCATCTTCCAGCGTGGCGATATTTTCTTTTATTTCTTCGGAAGAAATTTTTTCAGTTTCCGAAGTAGCTTGCATTTGCATTCGGATTTTTTCCGAAGCTTTTTTCAG
>JBEBRF010000157.1:0-4813 GCA_040394975.1 Aequorivita soesokkakensis | reverse complement strand
AAAAGCCAAAAGCTAAAAGCCAAAAGCTAAAAGCCAACAGCTGACAGCCAATACCGTTAAAAATAATCCAAACTTTTTTGCGTTCTGTGGAAGATACTTATCTTGCGGCGCTTCAAAGCGGTTCCCCAACTCTTTGAAAAAAGTGACTTTAAACTTGCCCCGTTTATTTTTACTTTGACGCTTTAACGAACTTAACCTAAGAATCTAATGAACCTATTCTCTTTTCAAACCTACGCCTTAGCTATTTTTTTATTACTTGGTGTGAACTTATTTTCACAAGAAAGCAATTTTAACCGCTGGTCTGCGGAATTTTCAACGGGTATTCACGTGCCGCTAACTCCTAATGAAGGAATTTCACGTTCGAAATATATCGCCTTCAAGCAATTCCAATTGGGCGGACGCTATATGTTTACTGAAAAATTTGGACTTAAAGGGCATTATGCCTTTAACCGATTTGCCAATCCGGATGACAACAAAATGGGGGTCAGTTTCAACAGAATTGGGCTGGAAGGTGTGGTCAATGTGGGCCGGCTTTTGAACGTGAACTACCGCCTGCGGGAACGTTTGGGACTCCTTTTCCACACCGGTGCAGGCATTACCTTTGCCAAGCCTTCCTCCGCCAATAGCGCTGAACATACGGGAAGCATTTTGGTGGGACTTACCGGACAATATAAATTGAACAACAGTTTTGCGCTTACGGGCGATTTAACCTATGTGGCCAACCTAAAACAACATTACGCCTACAACGGTGAGCTGCTGGATGCCAATTTTGAAAGCGTTACCGGAAGTTTTGTAAATGTGAGTGTGGGCATAATCTACTACTTCGGGGAAGAGGACTACCATGCTGATTGGCACTAAAATGTAATGGATTCTGGGATGTTTCAGAATTGTTTCTATTTCCTTTTTTTAACTTACCTAACAAAAGATTAACATGATATCGATAAAAATTAGTACTTTATCGATATGGGTTAATTATCTTTGCGGCTTCAAAAATGTATAACGAATTGGAAGCTACCAATTTGGATTTACAATAAATTTATAACGACCAATTTTCATTTCAATAGATAATGCCAGTAAGTAAAACATTGCCGAAGTCTGAAGCCCAAGAAATCAACAGTAAAAATTCCATCAAGATAGCCATTATTGGCCTTGGATATGTTGGCCTGCCATTGGCAAGGCTTTTCGCCACAAAATATCCAGTTGTGGGTTTTGACATCAATAAAACGCGGGTGGAAACCCTACACAACGGACACGATAGTACCTTAGAAGTATCTGATACAGATCTGCGGAAAGTTCTGTTAAAATCTACCCCTGTAAACAATCTTTCCCATTTATTGGAGCCCGAAGGAATCAGTAGTAGTCAAGAGGTACGCAACGGGCTGTACTGCACCTGTGACGTAATGGACATACAGAGCTGTAATTATTATATTGTTACGGTGCCCACTCCAGTTGACAAAAACAACCGCCCGGTTTTGGCCCCGCTCTACGCTGCCAGCGAAACCGTTGGGAAAGTACTGAAAAAGGGAGACACCGTTATTTATGAATCAACCGTTTATCCGGGCGTTACTGAAGATGAATGCGTACCTGTGTTAGAGCGAATAAGCGGCCTCAAGTTCAATATAGATTTTTTTGTGGGCTATTCCCCAGAAAGGATCAATCCGGGGGACAAGGAACATACGGTGGATAAGATTTTGAAGATTACCGCGGGGTCCACGCCCGAATCTGCCACCGCCATCAACAGTTTGTACCAGTCCGTGATTACCGCTGGCACCTATTCCGCGCCCAGCATAAAAGTGGCGGAGGCGGCCAAGGTGATAGAAAATTCGCAACGCGACATAAACATTGCCTTTGTAAATGAACTGGCCAAGATCTTTAATCTTTTGGAAATAGACACACACGAGGTTTTAAAGGCCGCGGGCACAAAATGGAACTTTCTTCCCTTTAAACCGGGCTTGGTAGGCGGCCACTGCATTGGCGTTGATCCTTATTATCTGGCACAAAAGGCCCAGGAAAAAGGCTACCATCCCGAAATTATTCTGGCCGGCAGGCGCCTTAACGACAGTATGGGTGATTATGTGGCCGCCCAAGTGGTGAAATGCATGATTAAAAAGAACATCCCCATCAGCGGGGCAGAAGTACTGATGTTGGGCTTCACCTTTAAGGAAAACTGTCCCGATGTGAGGAATACCAAAATAGTGGACGTGATCCGGTCGCTGGAAGACTATGGCGTTAAAGTGGTTACTTACGACCCGTGGGCAGACCCGCAGGAGGTGAAACACGAATATAACATTGATACGAGCAATACCCTCAATCCATCCAAATTTGACGCCATAGTGTTAGCAGTAGCCCATCAAGAATTTTTGCAGATGGATTTAGCTCCCTTTAAAAAGGAGAATACCATTGTTTATGATGTTAAAGGGGTTTTGGCAGGGAGTACGGATAAGCTTTAATCGGTTGTCGGTTGTCGGTTGTCGGTTGTCGGTTGTTGGTTGTCGGTTGTTGGTTGTCGGTTGTCGGTTGTCTGTTCTCGGTTGTCGGTTGTCTGTTTCACAGGCCCTGAGCGGAATGGAAAAGTAGCAGCAAAGACATAAATCAAATAATACCTTTAGCTTTTAGCTTTTAGCTTTTACATTTTAAATTTTACATTACTCATTACTCATTATTCATTACTCATTATTCATTATTCATTATTCATTATTCATTATTCAATTCAAAAAATGACCTCCCCATTCTTTAAACCTCTATCCAACAAAAAGATACTCGTCACCGGCGGAGCAGGGTTTATTGGCTCCAATCTATGCGAGGCGCTGTTGGAACTGAACGCAGAGGTTGCTTGTTTGGATAATTTCGCCACGGGTTTCAAACATAATATTGCGGGTTTTTTGGCCAATAAAAACTTTACCCTGATTGAAGGGGATATCCGCGACCTAAATACTTGCCACACCGCCTGTAAGGGACAGGATTTTATCCTCCATCAAGCGGCCCTGGGCTCCGTGCCCCGTTCCATCAATGACCCTATTACCACCAACGAAGTGAATATTGGTGGATTTTTAAATATGCTTGTGGCGGCTCGGGACGCGGGCGTTAAGCGATTTGTTTATGCCGCCAGCAGCTCCACCTACGGTGATAGCGAGGCCCTGCCCAAGGTAGAGGAAACCATAGGCCAACCTTTATCGCCTTATGCCATTACCAAATATGTGAATGAACTATACGCTGCCAATTTTCACCGCACCTATGGATTGGATACCATTGGCTTACGCTATTTTAATGTTTTTGGCAGAAGGCAAGACCCCAATGGCGCTTATGCGGCCGTAATTCCCCTGTTCGTGAAGCAGTTGATGGCCCACCGAAGCCCTGTAATTAACGGCGATGGCACTTACTCCCGTGATTTTACATATATAGATAATATAGTGCAGCTGAACCTTCTTGCGCTTACCACCAATAACCAAGAAGCCGTAAACCAAGTGTACAATGGGGCAGTGGGCGATAGGACCACGCTTTTGGAACTCACCCAACTGCTAAAGAAACATTTAAGCGCCTTCGATCCCAAGATAGCCGAGGTGGAAATCATCCACGGTCCCAACCGCAAAGGCGACATCCCACATTCGTTAGCTTCTGTGGAAAAGGCCGAGCGACTGTTGGGGTATAAGCCTTCACACCCTATTGATGCGGGGATTGAGGAGGCTGTTCGGTGGTATGTGGGTATTTAGTTATGGGTTATTGAGTTATTGGGTTATTGGGTTATTGGGTTATTGGGTTATGGGTTATTGGGTTATTGGGTTATTGAGTTATGGGTTATTGGGTTATTGGGTTATTGGGTTATTGGGTTATTGAGTTATGGGTTATGGGTTATTTTAATTCCTAATTCCAATTTTTTCTTATTTCGTAAACACTATAATCCTTGGATGCCTTTGGGCTTGCTTGGGTTTCGTTCGAGTTTTGTTCGAGACTGCTTCCCCTAATTCCTTATTTTCAAAGGGAATCTCGAACATTTACCGAAGGTTTCTCGAAGGATTCATGGATAAATCCTTATCTTTTCCCTTAAAAAAGGTATTTATTTATTGTTTTCCAATAAGTTGGGTTGTATTTTGTACAGGTATTAGGAATCTTTAATATAGCGAAAGATATGGCAACGATGGGAAATACTATTTTTGGCCATTTTTCTGGGAAGGTGGGATCGGTCGTGGGTGCAACATGGCGCGGAATACCCGTGTTGCGAACGGCCCCAAGGGAGTCCAGCAAACCCCCTTCGCCTGCACAACTGTTGCAGCGCGCCAAGTTCAGTGCGCTTATGGCATTTTTGCATCCCATTAAGCCATTTTTGGCAGCGCGATTTGGCAAGATGGAAGGCAGTAAGGCCCCCTTTGATCTTGCCCTTTCCTACCATTTAAAGGAAGCTATAAAAGTGGAAGGTGATGCTTTACGCCTCATATACCCCAAAGTGTGCATCAGCAAGGGCCACCTTCGGGGGGTGGAGGGCATAACTGCAACCGTAGAAGCAGAAAACCTGCTTATTTTGGAATGGATAGATAACAGCGACCAAAGCTTTGCAGGCATGGGCGATCTTCTCACTATCGCAATTTACGTACCGAGCGTTGCTTCGTTTTTCTTTTTTGAAAATATTGCCCTGCGCAAGGATACAACCACCCAACTCACCCTGCCCATAGAAGCTGTGGGAGTGGAGGCACACGCTTGGGCTACCTTTGTAACCATGAGCGGCTCCCAGGTTGCTGTTAGTAATTATTTTTTAGTGGGTTCATGACTCTGTTAATCTGTGAGGCTGTGAGTCTGAATTCGTGCATTCATTATTCAA
>JBEBRF010000156.1:0-4843 GCA_040394975.1 Aequorivita soesokkakensis | reverse complement strand
TGAAATCGTAGATTTTTCCGAGGGAAATTTCAATGGTCCTATTGGTTACATTGTCCAAAAACATTTTGTCGTGAGAAACGATCACCACCGCCCCGGCATATCCTTTTAAAAATTCTTCGAGCCAAAGAATGGATTCAATATCCAAATGGTTTGTGGGCTCATCCAGTAAAAGGATATCGTTGTTTTGAAGCAGTAATTTTGCCAATTCAATGCGCATGCGCCAGCCGCCGGAAAAGGTTTCGGTGGGTTTTGTAAAGTCTTCACGCTGAAAACCCAGCCCTTGGAGGATTCTTTCCGTTTCACCCTGATAGTTATAGCCGCCGTGGATTTCATACTGGTGCTGGATTTCATTTAGGTCCACCATCAGTTGATGGTATCCTTCGCTTTCATAATCGGTTCTTTCGGCGAGCTGTTTGTTTGTTTCGGAAAGTTGATTTTCCAGCTTTTTTATTTGGGTAAAAGCTTCATAGGATTCCTCAAGCACGGTCCTTCCTTTTTCAAAATCAATATCCTGTTTCAAAAAGCCGATTGAAATTTCCTTATCTGTGGCAATTTGCCCACTGTCATATTCCTGTTCCCCGGCAATTATTTTCAGCAGGGTAGATTTTCCGGCGCCATTCTTGCCCACCAAGCCAACGCGATCGCCGGGTTTTAGCTGGAATGTGATTTTTTCAAACAAATAGTCACCCTGAAAGGAAACCGAAAGATTGTGGATATTGACCATTTTTTAAATTATGAATTAAGAATTCAGAATGAAGGATTACCGCTGAAATTTCTGCAAAGATGCTTATTTTTGCGTTTCTAAAAAAACAGATAATGCAATTCCTTAAAGGCTATAGGCTGTACAGTATGATTACCGGAAAATGCCCGGTGTGCCACGAGGGCGATATGTATTTGGAAAACAATCCCTACAAAATTTCCAAAATAATGAAAATGCACGAAGCCTGCAGCCATTGTGGTCAAAAATTTAAAATTGAACCTTCGTTCTATTTCGGCGCAATGTACGTTAGTTATGGCGTGGGCGTTGCCATTGCAGTGGCTGCATTCATTATTTCATTTTTCTTTATTGGCCTTGATAGGGATTACACCTTTCTTGTAATCATCATTAGTTTGACGGTTCTGTTTCCTATTATTGTAAGGATTTCACGAAATATTTGGATCAACTTTTTTGTGAGATTGGACAAAAAGAAGATGAAGCAGTGATTTTCTACAACATTCGTTGCAGGGCCATTTCCGGTGGAACCGGCACCCCATTTTCAACAAAATCATAGATCACTTTCGATAGAAGCGGCGCCATCAAAAATCCTCGTGACCCCAAGCCATTAAGAAAGACAAGATTTGGAAATTCGCCCAAACTTCCCAATAAGGGTCGATGGTCCATAGTGGTTGGGCGCACTCCGGCGGTCTGCCCGATTATCTCAAAAGGGCAATTGATAAAAGTTTTTAAACTAACTACCATTTCCTTTTTTGCAGCTTGAGTTGTATGCACACTGAAATCTGCACTTTTGTAGGTTGCCCCAACTTTATAGACCTCATCACCGAGGGGAATTACGTACAGCGGCCCTTTCAAAAGTTGGTTCAAATTTAATCCGGGAGCTTTAATAATTAGGTATTCACCTTTATTGCCAATAAGACATTGTTTTGGAAAAAAAGGGTTGTTCACCACCTGAGCCCCTTCTGTAAAAATTACCTTTTTTGCAGCCATATCTTTATAGACTACCCCGGTTTCGGTCTGAATTAATTTCCCATATTCAAAATGCTCGGCCACCAAGCTGTTATTTTTAATCAAAAATTCTCTATATCCGGCGAGTAGTTTATCAGTTAGTATTTGTGCCGTTCCCAAAACTTTCCCGAACCCCAGTGGAGCGTGTATTGAGGGATTTGGGTTTTTAAGGAATTCGGCAGTAATATATTGATTTAGAAGTTTTTTGTCGCTGGCCACAGACCAATTGTTTTGTTCGGACACGCTACTAAAAATTCTCAAAATGGACGTTTCAATAAAGAAGGGAATGCCCAAGGTTTTTTCTAAGCTACGGTAGAAATCAACCGCTACCGAAAAAAAGGAAGCAGCATTCCAAGCGGCAGTAAAGCGTTTTAGCACAGTGGGGTTAAAAACCCCGCCGGATGTGGCCGTGGCGCCCTTCGCGCCGCTGTCCACCGCCACAAAAGTTTTGCCCTGCTCTCTAAGTTTTTCGCACACACTGATTCCCGCAATGCCCAGGCCTACCACTAAATAATCAACATTTTTCACCATTCATTCATTATTGGGAAGAGAGTCAATGAAAAGAAAAAACCCTTCAGTTTCCAATGGAGAACTTGAAGGGCTTTCTTTAATTCATGGTTTTCAAAAACCAATTAATAATTCCACAGATCTATTTCTATATTTCGAATTTGTTCTTTAATCCTATCAGATTCCAATAATTGCATTAGGGCATTGTCATTGATATAATCCTTTACATCCCTGTCTCCCTGAACGTTGTCTTCTTTGTAAATTACAGCGTGGAAGCGCCTGGCGTTCAAAAGGTGGTCATACGAAATGGGCTGTGAAGTATTCTTTCGGTTGAAAGCCTTTGCTTCATGCAAAACTTCGCGGGCACCCGGAAACCACACCCAAAACAGTTCAACTTTAGAATCTACATTATCATCTGGGAATGCTTTTGACCGTGCCTCGTTCGCCACCGGACAAATTCCCAACAATCGGTATTTAAGTTCTCCTTGGCGCTTGTCAAGGTACCAATATCCGCGAATGCGCCATTCTTCAATATCGCCCGAATTTAAGGAGAAACGCCGAACGTATTGAGGATCTACAGTGCCTTCGGCATTGTATTGTTCAATTCCCAAATCCGTAGTGTCGCTATAGACCAAAGAGGCTTCAATGTCATCCAAGGTACGTTTTTCGGTGAAATATGAGTCCACATATACGTCTTGGATTTTGCCAGTCTTAATATTCCGTACCAAAACATCATAAAGAGAACGACGGTCTGCGCCAATGTTATTTGTGTCAATAGGATAATAAAGAGGGAAGTTCACCCTTTCATCAAGGTCTATTATTTCCCAAGTGGTTTTAGACCAAAGCACATCGCGTTCATCGGTATAGCCGTATGGAAGCGGCGCATCGTTATCGTAAGCGATTTGCGCCTCGGTTTTTTTGCCTATATCCTCTGGAGTTTTGGCATTAAGAATATTTACCTGTGCGGTAGCACTGGCAGCGATTCCGAAGCCCAAAACACATAAAACAACATTTTTCAAATACATACCTATAGGATTTTAATGATCAAAATTTAGTTTGTCAATTCGATAATTACAGGTGAAATCTTTTTCAACATATAACCTGAGTTGCCGGCGAGTTTTGCCTGAATGTCAAAAATCTGGACGGCATCGCCACGTTGGGCCCTTCTCAAAGCACCTTTTGCGGCTGCATCGAGCTTGGTTCCGTTCACTTTTACGGTGGGTTGACCGGAAACTTTGAAACTGAAACCGGTAACGTTGATGTTAAGTTCAAAGTCAAAATCCTGAAGCACAGCTGATACGGTAGAGATTTCAAGACCTCCGCGTTCCATTCTCACAATTCCGGTTTCGCCACGGATGGCGCCCACTGGTGGTGGAATGTCCTTGATACGGAATGTTTTGCTGTCAGAAACAGTTTCACCTCCTGGCAATTTTCCACTAACGTTAATTTTAACTTCACGACCAGCTCCAGGGTTCATAACATATTTTCCTGCACCGCCCGCAGAACTTAAACCGGGAGCGTTAGCATTGACTGCACCAACTCCAGGAATTGATATAGTCATAGGGTTTGCAACACCTCGATATACCACGTTCATTTTGTCTGCGGAAATTACCGCAGAATTTGGTTTTGGAATTACCGCATAGCTACTATTTATAGGAATAGATACAATAGAATCACCTTCTTTAAATTGCAACTCACCTTTCAATTCTTGTTCACCAACATTTCCTGCGGGAAAATCAAGAACAACCTGGCCTCCGGCAATATTTTCAAGCTCACGACCATTCACGGTAACTTTATCAAAGTTCAATGTATTGTCAAAACGACCAAGAACTACACGGCCTTTAAAATTTTCACCACTGAAAAAAGCTGTTTTTTCTGGGACAACGATAGCTTGATAATTGGTCATTGACAACTGTTTCACCTGTTCTCCAGCTAAAAGAGCCGATAACAATTCGTTTTGTGTAGTCTTAATATCTGCCTGCATCTGGGTGAGCTTAGTTCGAGAGGCTACCAAGGGAAATCCTTCGAAGTGATATTTCAACCAATCTACTTCAATTCCGTCACGGGTTTTTTCCTTTGCTGTGCTAAATTTTTCATTAACATCTGCTGCGATAGATGGATAGCTGGTTCCTACAATGTTTACGATTCCTTCTCTGAAAGCATCAATTTTGGCAACAAATTCTTTACCGGCTGGTGTTAAATTGTCACCTGCAAATAATTTTTGGTCTAGATAATCAGACTTGTCCTGAACTTCGTAATCGTTAGGATCTTCAACTGTTGCCATCATTCCGCTTTTTAACTCGTTTATATAGGAGTCAAAATCAGCGGCAAGAGCATTAACATCTTGTGCCTTTTGTTGAAGTGGTTTATATTTATCAGGTTGTTCACTAACTTTTTCATCGAGACCAGCAAGAAAAGCTTGGTTTCGTTGATCAGAAGCAACATTTGCCTTTGTTAGTTTATCATTCAATAATCCAAAAGCAGATAACACTTCTTTTGACATGTTCAGCGCTAACATAGCGATGAATATCAAATACATCATATTAATCATCTTTTGTCTTGGGGATAGTTTTCCTCCTGCCATTTTTATTCTTTTTTAAAGATTAATAATTA
>JBEBRF010000155.1:0-4846 GCA_040394975.1 Aequorivita soesokkakensis | reverse complement strand
TGGCAGCGGGAATTTTTTAGCTGGTTGAAGGAAACGCTTTAGGGAGCTTTAGGCTATTAAATACTATTTGAAAAATGAATCTACAAATTCAAATTTGTTGAAAACCTGAAGATCTTCCATTCCTTCGCCCACGCCGATGTATTTCACCGGAATCTGAAATTGGTCGCTTATGCCAATAACCACGCCACCTTTTGCGGTCCCGTCAAGTTTGGTTACGGCCAGGGAAGTAACTTCGGTTGCGGCGGTAAATTGTTTTGCCTGTTCAAAAGCATTTTGTCCCGTGGAGCCGTCCAAAACCAAAAGCACGTCGTGGGGAGCGTCCGGAATAACTTTCTGCATCACGCGTTTCACCTTTGTGAGCTCGTTCATCAAGTTCACTTTATTGTGAAGCCTTCCGGCGGTATCAATGATAACCACATCGGCATTTTGGTTAACGGCGCTTTGCAATGTATCAAAGGCAACGCTTGCCGGATCGCTGCCCATACTTTGTTTTACGATGGAAACATCGGTCCTGTCTGCCCAAATTTGCAATTGGTCAATCGCGGCGGCGCGAAAGGTATCTGCCGCACCCAAAACTACTTTCTTCCCAGCTTTTTTGAATTGATACGCAAGTTTACCGATGGTGGTAGTTTTTCCAACGCCGTTTACGCCAACTACCATAATTACGTATGGTTTTTTGTTTTCGGGGGTTTCAAATTCGGTAGCGTTGCCGGAATCAATTTCACTTAAAAGCCCTGCAATTTCCTCGCGGAGGATTTTGTTCAATTCATCGGTTCCCAAAAATTTATCCTTTGCAACGCGTGCTTCAATTCTATCGATAATTTTCAGGGTTGTGTTTACGCCCACATCGCTGGAAACGAGCACTTCTTCCAAGTTGTCCAGCACATCATCGTCCACCTTGCTCTTTCCGGCAACGGCTTTGCTCAGTTTATCAAAAAAGGAAGTCTTTGATTTTTCAAGGCCTTTGTCGAGGGTTTCCTTCTTTTCTTTTGAAAATATTTTTTTGAATAAACTCATTTTAAAAGTTTCAGGTTTCAGGTTTCAAGTTCCGCGTTTCAGGTTGGGAATTTGTTTTTAAAAATACGAAAAGCCACCTTCGCAAAAAAGTGGCTTTTTCTGAATATCTTAAGCTGTTTATTTTTTGTTCAGCCAGTCATTTACCAAATCTGGAGCCATGATAGACTCAGTAAATGTGTAAGCTCCTGTTTTGGGCGATTTAACCATTTTAATCACTTTGGTTAAACGCTTGGATCCTGTTTGTAATGATGCTACTGATTTCTTTGCCATGACTTATATTATTTAATCTCTTTATGAACGGTCATTTTCTTCAGGATTGGGTTGAATTTTTTCAACTCCATTCTGTCTGGGGTGTTTTTTTTATTTTTGGTAGTGATATAACGGGAAGTTCCGGCCTGACCAGACTCCTTGTGCTCTGTGCACTCCAAAATTACCTGTACTCTATTTCCTTTTTTAGCCATTGTAACAGACTTTATTGATTATTGCAATTATTTAGTTAAAAAGCCTTTTTCGCGGGCCTCTTTCATAACTGCAGAAATTCCCTTTTTGTTGATGTCCTTAATAGCAGAAGCCGATACTCGAAGTGTTACCCACTTATCTTCCTCTGGAATGTAAAAACGCTTTTTAAGCAAGTTTACATCAAACTTACGTTTGGTTTTGTTCATCGCGTGCGACACGTTATTTCCAACCATCGCTTTCTTTCCGGTAAGTTCACAAACTCTTGACATTATTCTTAACCTTTTAAGTTATTTTAAACAGGGTGCAAATTTAAGTAATTATATTTGGATGTACAACAAAAGGAAATTAGTTTTTTAAAATTTCTTTCCGCAGCATTTCAAATGCTTTATTGGCTGTCTTTTCAATGACTCTATATCGGTCCTTCCCAAAATGGAACTTTTCTGACACCACTCCAGTTGGAGATGCAATTGCAATACAAACCGTACCCACTTCCTCCTGCCCATCACCTTTGGTGGGCCCTGCAATGCCGGTAGTGGCGATGGAATAGTCCGATTCAAAAAGCTTGCGGCATTGCTTGGCCATTGCTTCAGCCACGGGGATACTCACTACGTTATGTTCATCTATAATTTCCTGTGGCACACCTAATATTGTTGTTTTTAACCGGGTGTCATAAGGAATTATCCCGCCCATAAAAGCCGCAGACGCACCGGCATATTGGGTAATTTCTGAAGCAATCCTTCCGCCACTGCAGCTTTCGGCCACGCTGTAGCTTTGGCCCTTTGCCACCAATAATTGCCCAAGCCTTTCCGCCATGCTGGTTTCCTCTTCAAAGCCCACGGCAATATCCTGCAACATATTGTGGAGTTCTTCCATTTTAGTATCCACCTCTTCCTTTAGAGTCTTTTCATTAGTGCCGGTAGCGGATATCCGCAGCCGTACCTTTCCCAAGGAGGGCAAATAGGCAAGCCTCAGGTTGGGGGGCAAATCGTCTTCCCAACCAGAAATTCTTTGGGAAATGGCACTTTCACCAAGGCCGTAGGTCAACAGGGTTTTATGATATATAAACGGGCGGCTGAAATGTTTTACAACTCGGGGCAGTACTTCCCCGTTCAATAGATGTTTCATTTCATAGGGAACGCCGGGCAGGGCAACGAATACGGTATTGTCATTCTCCATCCACATGCCGGGGGCGGTTCCGTAAAGATTCATCAGCACTGTTGCTTTTGATGGCACCATGGCCTGCTGTAAATTTGCGGGAAGCGGTTTAGGGAGGTGATAATTTTTGAAAAGCTGCCTTATGTTTTCTACCACAGATTGATCCTCCACCAACTGGTCATGGAAAAAATCGCAGAAAGTTTGTTTGGTTATATCGTCCTTGGTGGGGCCCAAGCCTCCGGTGAGCACCACAAGATTGGCGTGCTGTTTTGCCTCTTCCAAAGCCTGGAGAATATGTTCCCGATCGTCCTGCACTGAGGTTATTTGATAGACCTTCACCCCAATTTTTGTAAGCTCTTTGGAAATATAGGCGGAATTGGTATCAACAATTTGACCAATGAGAATCTCATCGCCTATGGTAATAATTTCTGCAAGCATTTTAAATACGGAAATCTTCCCGAAGTTCGTCGAAAACGTGGTTTAAGGTAGTGAGAACATTTTCAAGGTGCGGTACAACGGTAGTTCTATTTTTGGAAGTCTTTGACCAGGCCTCAATACTGGTAATATCCTTGAGGGCATCAATACCGAACATTTCAATGTTGGGTTTCATTTTATGGGCAAATTGATAGGCCAATTCCCTATTGTCATTTTCAATGGCTTCTTTCATGGAACGCAGGTCCGGTGGAATTTCCTCCAAGAACGTCTGGGCCAAAACCTTCAGAAAATCCTGGTCGCCATCGGCGATTTCAGCAAGATTTTCCTTTGCATAATATTTTGTCATCTCATTTTACTTTAATCGAAAACATTTCTGTTTCGCCAATATAACCTGTCAGTATGTCGTCGGCTTCAACTCTGCCAACACCGGCGGGCGTTCCCGTAAAGATAATATCCCCAATTTTCAGTGTAAAATATTTCGAAATATATTCGATTAAAGCATCGATTTTCCACATCATTAACATAGAACTGCCATTTTGGACGGTTTTTCCATTCTTTTTTAAGCTAAAATCTATGTTGTTCACATCTTCAAATTGATCTTTTTTCAAGAAATTTCCTACCACGGCGGCACCGTCAAAGGCTTTTGCCTTTTCCCAGGGCAACCCTTTTTCCTTTAGTTCGGCCTGTAAATCCCGAGCGGTGAAATCGATTCCCAAACCTATTTCATCATAATATTTATGGGCGAATTTTTGATCGATGTGTTTCCCGATTTTATTTATTCGAACCAATAATTCCACCTCATGGTGAACATCATTAGAAAATTCGGGAATAAAAAACGGCTGTTTCTTAAGTAATATTGCGGTGTCGGGTTTTAAAAAGATGATTGGCTCAGTTGGTTTGACATTGTCCAATTCCTTAATATGGTCTGCATAATTCCGGCCAATACAAATTATCTTCATCCTAAAATTAAAATTTGGTATTCAACTTTTGAAGCCGGATTCGGGTCAACACCTTTTTTGTGTACAGCGGAAAATCTGCGTTCAGTAGCCATCCGAAATACCCGGAATCGCGCTCCATAATTTCGAGGACCAAACTTCCTTTATACTTTCCAAAGGAAAAAACCTCAACGCCCTCATCGTTATAACTGATGAATCCGGCAAAATCGGCGTGCTCCCTGTGCGAGCTGAAATCTGCCAAGAAATTGATGTCGTTTTCCAACTCGGGATATTTATCCAATTGTGCTTTTAAAACCTCGTATGTGGCATCGGTATCGGCGGCTGCACTGTGTGCATCCTTCAAATCCTGATTGCAGTAAAATTTGTACGCGGCTTCCAACGTGCGTTTTTCCATTTTGTGGAAAATGGTCTGCACATCAACCGAAAGTGCTTTTTTCATATCGAAATCCACTTCGGCACGGAGCAATTCCTCGGCCAATAAAGGAATATCGAAACGGTTGGAGTTGAATCCTCCCAAATCGCTGTCTTTAATCAATGCATAAACCTTGGGAGCCAGTTCCTTAAAAGTGGGTTCATCTTTAACCATTTCATCGGTAATTCCGTGAATTGCGGAAGATTCCGCGGGAATGGGCATTTCAGGATTTACGCGCCATGTATGGCTTTCTTTGTTGCCGTTGGGGAAAACTTTTAATATGGCAATTTCCACTATCCGGTCCTTCGCGACATTGATTCCTGTGGTTTCAAGATCGAAAAAACAGATTGGTTTTTTTAGGTTGAGTTCCATTATTTTGTTTTGTTGGGCAAAGATACTTTTTATTGAAGTT
>JBEBRF010000154.1:0-5000 GCA_040394975.1 Aequorivita soesokkakensis | reverse complement strand
CTGAAAAAGCGTTCCGAGTAAAACTTTCCGCAGCAGTGGCGGAAGTTATAAAAAGTGCGTTCAAACTTTTGGGGATCGAGGTTCCGGAAAGGATGTGATCTTACTGAAAATTAGTTTCCATAAAGTTTTTTTCCGGCATTATCATAAGTATCGCCACGTGTCCAAGTAGGGGTGGATGCATCGTTCGCAATCAATCTGCCCGCCAAAAGATAGCTTTGGAAAAACTTCAGCAAATAGTCATAATCAAGGGTGTCTGCTTCGTCACCGGCTTGGTGGTAGTATTTTGTGACATCGCCATCAAAGGAAGAAAAACCCAGTGAAAACGTGGGCGCCGGAATTCCTGCTTGCGCAAACACCACATTGTCGCTGCGGTCAAATAGATTTTGTTCGGGCGCCGCGTCATCCATTGCGGTTAAACCGAAGGACTTTGCGGCGGATTTTATATTTTCGGAAGCAGTGGTTCGGGAAAGGCCAATAACCGAAATCCTGGAGGTGTCGTTATATCCGGCATTGTCACTATTAAAACAATAAACCATATTTTTAAGCGGGAGCACCGGATTTTCAACATAAAATTTGCTGCCCAGCAACCCTTTTTCCTCCGCAGTGAAAAATACGAACAAGGCCGAGCGTTTGGTGGGATATTTGGCAATGTTCTCTGCCATGGTCAGCACGGTTGTGATTCCCACGGCATTGTCCCGGGCGCCGTTGTATATATTGTCTCCGGTTTCATCTGCCGGGCCTATCCCAGTGTGGTCGTAATGCGCGGAATAGATTATGAAATCATTTTTTAATTTTGGATCGGTGCCTTCTACCATTCCTATTACATTTTGGCACCTAATGGGTTTTGTTTCTTCCCCTTCCATCTTAAGTTTTGCAGTAAGTTTGTTTTTAGATTCAAAAGCCTTAGTTTGAATATGGTTTTCATCGTGGATCCATAGATAGGCCAGCCCTTTTTCCTGCTTTGTTTTCTTTTCGGAAGCAAGCTCTATCCGTTCACCGTTAAAATGATGCTCAATATACCTCCAAGTTCCATCGTTCGTATCAAGAAATTCTATTATGGCTACCGCTCCATTTTTTTTGGCCAGCTGTTCTTTTTGGGTGACCAGATCAAACACCCCGTTTTGGTCAGTAATATTGGGCCCACCAGATTTTACGATTACAATTTTTTCCGAAACATCCTTTCCTTTATAATCGCTCTCCAGCCCATAGCCCACATAAACGGCTTCCCCTGTAAAATCCATCTTATTTGTTTTCCGTGCTACCTTCTTTTTTAGTTCGTTTCCGTCTATGGCCAAAACCAAATGTTTCACGGGAGTGACCATGCTTAGCTCCAATTCTTGATAGTAGCTTTCGGTGCCAGACCCTTTTAGCACGCTTGGCGCAACGGGTTTTACGCCGAAGGACCTAAGGGTATTTGCAAGATAGGATGCGGCAATTTTCGTTTCGGGGGTTCCTGTTTGTCTTCCCTTTAACAGATCATGCGCCAGAAAATAAATATGGCCCTCTATTTTGTTTTTTGTAATTGTGGTTTCAACTTTTTCCTTTTCGGTCTGTGCGTGCAGGGCAATGGAGCAGAAAAGCGCAGTTATAAAAAGCAGCGGATATTTCATAATTATGAATTGTGGTCAATTAGTTGCATAAAGATAGTTTTTGAATTGGGATGAAAAAATTATGTGCCGAAAAATTTTGTGGCTTAAAAAAAGGTCGAAGACCACGAATCCTTTAAATACTAAACCTCATCACCTTGCGTTATTTTAAAATAATCTGGGCGAAAATGACAGCGCCTTGGTGTTTAAAAAAGGAATCTTCACTTATCCATTAACTTTAAAAAAAAATTGAATTATGAAATACATGCTGAAAATAATACCGGCCATTGTGATAGTTGCAGCTTTGGCAATATCCTGCAAAAATGATGACAACAACGATCCGCCCCAACAAACCACTGTGCAGCAAACCAAAAATATTGCCCAAGATGGCGCGTGGAAAATAACTTATTTTTTTGATTCCGATGAAGACGAAACGGGCGACTTTGCAGGCTATGTTTTTGATTTTAACGAAAATGGAGCCTTGTCTGCGGTAAAAAGTTCAACCACGGTAACCGGAACTTGGTCCGTGACCGATAGCAACTCCAATGATGACGATGGTGGCTATAGTGATCTGGATTTCAATATTTTCTTCGCTTCGCCCCCAGATTTTGAAGACCTTTCTGATGATTGGGACATTGTTTCCATATCCAATTCAAAAATTGAATTGATAGATGTAAGCGGTGGCAACGGCGGTACGGATTATTTAACCTTTGAAAAAAATTAAAGCAAACCTTCCCAGTATTTAAAACCATTCCCAAACGGGAATGGTTTTTTTATTTTCAATACTCTTAAATGATAAAAAAGTGAATTAAAACGAATCACTGACAACTATAAAAATCAGTGCGTTTCAATCTAAGTGGTAAATTTCCATAATATCCCGCAGCACTTGATCAAAATCTATTTTCAGATCGATTAGCCTGCCTGTTTCCATATCCATCACCCAACCGTAAACTTTTAGATTTCGTTTTCTGTTTGCAATTTGCACATCGGCGGTTTTTATGATATTCACACATTGTTCCTGCACGTTCAGTTCCACCAGTCTTCGGTATTTCTGCCCT
The DNA here is from genome assembly GCA_040394975.1 of Aequorivita soesokkakensis. Lineage (GTDB taxonomy): Bacteria > Bacteroidota > Bacteroidia > Flavobacteriales > Flavobacteriaceae > Aequorivita > Aequorivita soesokkakensis_A. The sequence continues at coordinate 2,356 of JBEBRF010000154.1, read as the reverse complement.
TCGTCTGTAATGGCGTTTAGTTCGTCCTTGTGCAGTCTGTAAACATCGCGGATGTTCCGCAGCCACGGGTTCAAAATGCCTAAATCCTTGGACTGCATTGCGGCTTTTACGCCGCCACAACCGTAATGCCCACAGACAATAATGTGGTTTACTTTTAGCACACTAACGGCATAATTTATAACGCTCATAGCGCTTAAGTCCAGGTTGGAAACCATGTTGGAAATATTGCGCATCACGAAGGCCTCGCCGGGTTTGACTCCCATAATTTCCTCTGCCGTAACGCGGCTGTCACTGCAACCGATATAGAGAATTTCAGGATGTTGGCCGTTGGCTAAGTTCTTGAAATAATTCGGGTCATTGCCCAATTTTTCGTTGACCCACGCTCGATTGTTTTTGAAGATTTGTTCGATATCCATAGTGTGTGCTGAAGTTTTTTTCTGAATTTAAAGATAGACAAAAGCAGATTTGCGCACAAAATTGACAAAAAAATTCGGAATGGCCGCTACATTTCCCCTTCGGTGGGGAGCAGGCCGTTTAAATTTCAAAATGAATAAACGATATGTTTTTTCTGGGAAATCTTAATTCGGCAGCAAGTTTTTAGGGTTGGAAAATACCCTCGTATGAGCTCATCTTTTATTCTACCTTTTATGTTATTTTTCCCAAAAAGAAAACTTCCACCCCGCGCAATGGCAGCATGGAAGTAAAAATAGAAATTAGAGAAAAGGATATTTTTTCTAAGGTTTCGGTGCACTCAATCGAGCCAAAATATACGCAGCGATTGCCATAACTATATCGCGCACGGCCACATCTGGATGGTGCCATGTAAAAATTAGGCTCAGGGCGATCAACAGTAGCCACAGCGAAACAATATAGGCCCCAAGACGGGTGTTCACCAAAACAATTATACCGGCAATAATCTCGATAACCCCCACAATCATCATAAATGTTCCGCCGCTAAAAGGCAGTAAATCCAGGGTTGCTGGCGCGAGATAGCTTTCCCACGATACCAAAATGTTGGTGAATTTGTCGAGTCCCGCCACAATGGGAACGATTACAAATACATATTTTAGAAGCATTTGTAGTTTAGGTATTTCGGCAGTGTTCATTAATGTTTTCATTGTTTTTTTGATTTTTAAGTTCTATTGGTTAGATGTTTTGAAAATGCGGCGGTTACAAAATTTGTAACTTTATACACTCCGCGGCATCTAAAAAGAAATACACACTATGAATGCAATCCAATTAGACCGATTTTTATTGACCAAATTGCCCGATTCCCAAGTTGTGCAACGTGTTTTGGAAGGCGAAAGGGAATTGTTCGAGATTTTGTTGAGACGATACAACCAGCGCCTGTTCCGGGTAGTAAGAAGTTATGTGAAATCTGAAGATGATGTGCGCGACATAATGCAGGATGCCTATGTAAAGGCCTTTCTCAAATTGGATCAGTTTAAAAACGAAGCGGCCTTTTCCACTTGGCTTATGCGCATAGCCATAAACGAAGCATTACAGCATATTCGAAAGCATAAACGCCTTATGGATAATTACGGAAATCAGGAAAGCATTGAATCTATTCACCAATTGGCAGATACAAACCAAATGAATCCCGAAAAACAAACCATTAAAACCGAAACCCGCATGTTGGTGGAAAGAGCGGTGGACCAGCTGCCCGAAAAATACAGGATTGTTTTTGTGCTTCACCAAACCGAAGGCCTGTCCAATCCCGAAATAGCCGCTTGCCTAAGCTTATCGGACAGTAACGTAAAAGTAAGGCTTCACCGCGCAAAAACCCTGTTGAAGGAAGAACTCTTTAGAACCACTCATGATGCATCCATTTTTGAATTCGGCAGTTATAAATGTGATGCTTTGGTTGAAGAGGTAATGTGCCGCATTTCGAACTTGTGAATTTTCAAAAACCTCGGGAATGAGCAGCATTAGGGGAATAATGGAATTATTCGCACCAAATTCAATATAAAATCTTTCACGCAGAAAATTCGCCGTACCTTCGCCGCTTATTAAAACCGTCTTCTTAGTTTTAAGGGTTTTTCAAAGGACCGAATGCTAAAAGCGCCGCGATATACCATCTCCAAGCGCAGCGGTCAATATGTCTTAAGTCCTATTGTCTTAAGTCTAAAATCTAAAATCTAAAATCTAAAATCTAACATCTATTAAATGTCATTTAAATCCCTCGGGCTTTCCGATGCCCTGCTGAAAGCCATCAGCAAAAAAGGATACGAAACGCCATCGGCAATCCAACAAAAAGCAATCCCATTGATTTTGGAACGCAAGGATGTACTGGCCTCCGCACAAACCGGAAGCGGGAAAACCGCAGGCTTTGCGTTGCCAATATTGCAAATATTGA
>JBEBRF010000153.1:0-5012 GCA_040394975.1 Aequorivita soesokkakensis | reverse complement strand
CCGCCGTGCTCGCTTTTGCTGCCCACCATAAATCCGGTAACGTCCTGTAAAAATACAAGCGGAATTTTCTTTTGGTTGCAATTCGCAATAAATCGTGTGGCTTTATCGGCACTGTCGCTATAAATCACGCCACCGAATTGCATTTCGCTCGGTTTTGTTTTTGCTTTTGTGGTTTTTACCAAAGTGCGCTGATTGGCCACAATTCCCACCGCCCAACCGTCAATTCGGGCATAACCCGTTAAAATTGTTTGTCCGTAGCCTTCTTTGTATTCCTCAAAATCGCTGTCGTCCACGAGGCGTTTTATAATCTCGCGCATATCGTATTGTTCGGCCCGCGATTTTGGAAGGATTCCGTAAATTTCTTCCTGTTTTTCCATTGGTTTTATAGCTTTTTCACGATTGAAACCGGCCTTGTTATAATCACCGATTTTAGAAACTATATTCTTTATTTTATCCAAAGCATCTTTGTCGTCCTTTGCTTTGTAATCGGTAACGCCACTAACCTCGCAATGCGTTGTAGCGCCGCCCAGTTCTTCGTTGTCGATGCTTTCGCCAATTGCGGCTTTCACCAAATAACTTCCCGCTAAAAATATACTTCCGGTTTTATCGACAATCAAAGCTTCATCGCTCATTATCGGAAGATACGCACCGCCGGCAACGCAACTGCCCATTACCGCTGCAATCTGCGTAATTCCCATACTGCTCATCACGGCGTTGTTCCTAAAAATCCTTCCGAAATGTTCCTTATCAGGAAAAATTTCATCCTGCATCGGCAAATAAACGCCCGCGCTGTCCACCAAATAAATAATGGGCAATCGGTTTTCAATGGAAATTTCCTGCGCGCGAAGATTCTTTTTCGCAGTAATCGGAAACCAAGCGCCCGCTTTTACTGTCGCGTCGTTTGCAACAACGATGCATTGTTTTCCCTTCACATAACCAATTTTCACAACCACGCCGCCGCCGGGCGCGCCGCCGTGTTCCTCGTACATTCCGTCGCCTGCAAAGGCGCCGATTTCAATGTTCGGTTTATTTTCGTCCAGCAAATATGCAATGCGTTCGCGAGCTGTTAATTTGCCCTGTGAGTGTTGGTGGTCAATCCGTTTTTGGCCACCGCCGAGTTTAACTTTTGCCAGTTTGTTTTTTAATTCGGAAACAAGCAGTTTATTGTGATCTTCGTTTTTGTTGAAGTTTAAATCCATTGAAAATTTATATTTGGGCTAAAATACGAAATGTTTTAAGTTCAAAGTTCAAAGCCCAAAATTCAAAGATCAAAGTTGAAAATATCTTCTCCTCTTTTTCAGAATCAGTTTTCCAGCGTCCAGCTTCCGTCTTCCAGCTTCCGTCTTCCAGCTCCCGTCTTCCTGCTCCCGTCTTCCAGCTCCCGTCTTCCAGCATCACCAAAAAACTATGAGATTTTGTTAACGAAAATCTATTTTATAATGCCGATATTTGTTTTTGCACGTAACTTTGCAGCTCAAAAAAAATACAAAAGAAATTAGAATATGGGAATGAATAAAAATACTGTACTGGCTTGGGCCACTTTTATAATGATTGTTGTGGGATGCGCTCTAATTGCTCTTGGCGCCTTTAGATATGACGATGTTGCCGGCTGGGGCTTTGCTTCGGTAGGCATTGGTTTCTTTGCCATTGCTTGGGTATTCAATGCGCTAAAGGGAAGGGTGTAGCGCCTTACCCCCAAAGGGGGAATTCCACGTTTAACTAATAACTAAATAACCAATAACTCTTTTTAAAAAAATGTCCGACGATAAAAAAGTAATTTTCTCAATGTCCGGGTTGACCAAAACCTACCAAAGTGCCCAGACGCCAGTTCTTAAAAATATTTATTTGAGTTTCTTTTACGGAGCCAAAATTGGTATTTTGGGTCTTAACGGAAGCGGTAAATCCACGTTGCTTCGAATAATTGCCGGTGAAGAAAAAAACTATCAAGGCGATGTGGTTTTCGCACCGGGTTATACCGTGGGCTATTTGGAACAAGAGCCAAAACTGGACGAATCCAAAACCGTGCTCGAAGTTGTAAAGGAAGGCGTACAGGAGGTGGTTGATATTCTGGATGAATACAACAAAATAAACGATATGTTCGGTTTGCCTGAAGTTTACGAAAACCCGGCAAAAATGGATGAATTGATGGACAAACAAGCAAAGCTCCAAGATAAAATTGATGCCACAAACGCTTGGGAATTGGACACCAAACTCGAAATTGCGATGGATGCACTTCGAACTCCCGAACCCGACAAATTGATCGGCGTTCTTTCCGGAGGGGAAAGAAGAAGGGTCGCCCTTTGCCGATTATTGCTGAAAGAACCGGATGTACTTTTGCTCGATGAGCCTACAAACCATTTGGATGCCGAAAGCGTGCATTGGTTGGAACATCACCTTTCGGAATACAAAGGAACGGTGATTGCAGTGACGCACGATAGATATTTCCTCGACAATGTTGCCGGTTGGATTTTAGAATTGGATCGCGGCGAAGGCATTCCGTGGAAAGGAAATTATTCTTCTTGGCTGGATCAAAAATCGAAACGTTTGGCGCAGGAATCAAAACAGGCCGGGAAACGCCAAAAAACCTTGGAACGCGAGTTGGAATGGGTTCGCCAAGGTGCGAAAGGAAGGCAGACCAAACAGAAAGCGCGTCTTCAAAATTACGATAAATTGTTGAGCCAAGACCAAAAACAACTGGACGAAAAGCTGGAAATATACATCCCGAACGGGCCGCGTTTGGGAACAAATGTTATTGAGGCGAAAGGAGTTTCAAAAGCATTTGGCGACAAACTTTTATACGAAGATTTGAATTTCAAACTTCCGCAAGCGGGAATTGTGGGAATTATTGGCCCGAACGGCGCTGGTAAAACAACCATTTTCAAAATGATTATGGGCGAGGAAACTCCCGACAAAGGCACTTTTGAAGTGGGCGAAACCGCAAAGATTGCTTATGTGGATCAAGCGCATTCAAATATAAATCCCGACAAAACCATTTGGGAAAACTTCAGCGATAGCCAAGAATTGATAATGATGGGCGGCAAGCAAGTGAATTCCCGGGCATATTTGAGCCGTTTCAATTTCAGCGGAAGTGAACAAAATAAAAAAGTTTCGATGCTTTCGGGTGGGGAGCGAAATAGGCTGCATTTGGCGATGACCTTAAAAGAGGAAGGAAACGTGCTGTTGCTGGATGAGCCAACGAACGATTTGGATGTAAACACACTTCGTGCCTTGGAAGAAGGTTTGGAAAACTTTGCCGGCTGTGCGGTGGTTATCAGTCACGACCGCTGGTTTTTGGACAGGATTTGTACGCACATACTTTCTTTTGAAGGCAATAGTGAAGTGTATTATTTTGAGGGCGGTTTCAGCGATTACGAAGAAAACAAAAAGAAACGTTTAGGCGGCGATTTGATGCCGAAACGGATTAAATACAAAAAATTGGTACGATAAATTACTTATTTGCTATTTTTAAAGGATAGATATATAAATTTCAAAGTCATGAATTATAAAAATAGAATTACAATCGATGCGAAAATGAGGTCTGGCAAGCCTTGCATACGCGGTATGAGGATTACGGTTTATGATATTTTGAGCTATTTGGCCTCTGGAATGAGTTATGATGAAGTATTAAAAGATTTTCCATATTTGGAAAAAGAAGATATTCTCGCCAGCCTTGAATATGCTGCCGAACGCGAGCGATATACTTTAACCGCCTCTTAATGAAACTTTTGTTTGATCAAAATCTATCACCAAATCTTGTCAATCAATTGCATGATTTATTCCCCGACTCTACGCATGTTCACACAGTGGGTTTGGGAACATTTATTGATGATGAAATTTGGACTTTCGCAACAAAAAATAATTATATAATTGTTAGCAAAGATTCTGATTTTTCCGATTTAAGTGTACTTCTTGGGTTTCCTCCGAAATTTATCTGGATTCGTCGCGGTAATTGCGCTACTATTGAAATAGCTAAATTGTTGCGAAAAGAATTTGAACAAATCAAGGAATTTCAGTCTAACAAAAACGCTGGCATTTTTATACTTTACTGATAAAAGCAATTAATACGATAAAATTATGTGGAAAAATATCATTTTATTAGCATTGGTAATTTCGCTTTCATCTTGTGGTGCAAAGCGAAAAGGGATGGAAGCTTCCAAAGATTCAAAGGAAGTGGTTTTGGGGAAAAGCGAAGCGGTTTCCTATAAAAGTTTGGGCAATGGGGTGGCCTCAATTTCATTGCAACTTTTTGAAAACAATACTTTTAAATTCCTTTTCAACAGTATTCCACAGCCCGATACCGATGAGAAACCGGTGAAAATTTCTGAAAAGGGCACTTATACTTCCGACGGAAATTGGAAAACCCTGAATTTCAAAAACCCCAAATTTTCACTTTCGGCAATCTTTGATTCGGACTTTGCGAGCGCGGCGGATTTTCAGGTAATCGATGAAGAAAATGTAAAAATAAATACCTCCAAAAATGCACTTTCAATTTGGGGGGTGGTTTGCGAAAAACAGTAAATTGTCCGTTATAGTCCTCCGACATGCTCAGGATAAACTAAAGTCGAGAACTGCAAGTTAGGTCTCGACTGCGCTCGACCAGACAATAATTATTTATTTATAACTAATTTCTTCGTAACAGATTTATTTCCACTATTCACTTTCACCAAATACGTTCCCGCTGCAATACCATCAGTTTTAATTTTGATATTTTTATCTGTTCCAAAATTTCCACGAAACAAATCCTTTATCTTTTTCCCCGAAATATCAAAAAGCTGAACATTCCCTTCCGAAGAAAAATTTTGCGAAATGGTAAATTCCGAAGTCGCGGGATTTGGAAATATTTTGATAACGTTTTCAGCCAAAATATTTTCTTCAACACCCAAAATATCGCTCACGTCATAACTGTGCATCGCCCTTCCGAAGGTTCCCGCGTAAAGCGTTTTGGTGGGCTCGTGGAATTTCAGATCCGTCACAACGGTGAACGGAAGATTGTTTCCTAAAATCGTCCAATT
>JBEBRF010000152.1:0-5062 GCA_040394975.1 Aequorivita soesokkakensis | reverse complement strand
GCTCCACCCAAATTCACCGGGTTATAGACTTATTTTGAACAATGTTTTATTTCCCGCTGCAAAAAAGAAAAAGCAGAAAACCTGATTTTTTATAAATCCCAAATTTCAAATTCCAAATCTTGTCATCCCGAGCTTGTCGAGGGGCCAAATTCCAAATGCCTAATCCCTAATCCCTGGAAAGGCTTTCGTAATAATCCTTCGGCGGGAGCACGGTAATTTCAACCCTTCGGTTTTGCTGTTTGTTTTCTTCGGAATCGTTTGGAACACGCGGTTTGCTTTCACCGTAAGCTTTTATTTCAAAATCATATCCCGAATTTCCGCCGAAAATTTCCGTCAACCGTTCCTTCACCGAATTGCATCTGTTTTCAGAAAGCAACATATTTGAAATTTCATCGCCATCGCTGTCCGTATGGCCTTGAATTAAAATGGTTGCTTTGTCCACTTTTTCGATTGTATTTTTAAGTGAATCCAGACTTTGCTTTGCGGTTTCCTTTAAATTGAATTTTGCCACATCAAACAAAACATCGGCTTCAATCGTAAGTTTTATCACGCTATTTATTGCTCCGATGGCATCAATATCTGCGCCTGCACTTTTACTTCTGCACAAATCTTTTAAATCAGTAATCCGTAGGAAATAAAAAACGGTTTCGTCGTCAATTCCTGCGGAAGTCAAATCTATCGAAGATTTTCCGCCCGCAATTTTTCCTGCATAAACCCAATCGATTCCATTTTGTGAAATTTCAACTTTGGCGGCTTCTTTGGAGGGCCCAACCTCGAAAATATAAAGATCGTCGCCCGGCAGATTCATAAAACCATTATCGGTAAACTCGACTGTCAAACTTCCACCACACCCCAACGAAATGAAATTTGGAGTTTGGTAATTTTTGTAATTTGGTTCGTGAAGACATTGAACGCTGTCCCTGTATTTCTGAATTGGCGGGGGATTTCCAACTTTAAATTCAATAAGTTTATCGGCAAATGAAATTTTTCCCAAGGGAAGATAGATGGATTCGTACCTGTCAATTCTATATAATTTCCCGGTTCCTTTTTGGGCGAAAAGAATTCCTTCGGAAATGAAAAGCAGTATAAAAAAAGAAAGTAGGGAACGAAACATCCGTCTATTTTTAACGAAGATACTGAAATTCCTAATTTGAATTTTCCACATAAAAAAACCGCCCCATTGCTGGAGCGGTTTTTAGGCGAAATAATATAGTTTATAAATGTCTTATTTTACTTTGTTTACGATTGCGGCAAAAGCCTCCGGGTGGTTCATCGCCAAATCGGCCAAAACCTTGCGGTTAAGCTCGATTCCACTGTTTTTCAAACTTCCCATAAATTGTGAATAAGACATTCCATGCTGTCTGGCTCCCGCGTTGATACGGGTAATCCATAAGGATCTGAAATTTCTCTTTTTTGCACGGCGGTCGCGGTAGCTGTAAAGCATCGCTTTGTCCACAGCGTTTTTGGCAACCGTCCATACGTTTTTACGTCTTCCAAAGAAACCTTTGGCTTGTTTAAGAACCTTTTTTCTGCGGGCTCTCTTCGCAACTGAGTTTACTGATCTTGGCATAATTTTAATTTTTTTTGTAGCAGGCGATTCATTTTCACTGATTACTGATCACAGAATACTGAATACTTTTTTTGTGCGCTGCTCCAGGGTTTAAATACTTGTTTTAACCGGTTAGGCTTTTTACTTCATTCGAAGCATTAGCTTAACATTTGGCTCATCGGCCTTGTGCACCAACGTGTCGTGCGTTAATGCAAGTTTGCGTTTTTTGCTTTTCTTTGTTAAGATGTGGCTTTTAAACGCATGCTTTCTTTTGATTTTACCAGAACCCGTAAGCTTAAAACGCTTTTTGGCACTGGATTTTGTTTTTTGTTTCGGCATGTTTCCTACTTTTTATTTATTACTTCGCTTTATTGTGAATTTCAAATAAAAATTTGAAATATTCTTTTTTGTTTGAGTCAATCTGATTACTGAAAACTGGGACTGATTACTTTTTTTTCGGGGCAATGAACATAATCATCCGCTTGCCTTCCAGTTTTGGCATTTGCTCCACTTTTCCGAATTCCTCGAGATCCCGGGCAAGACGCAAAAGTAAAATTTCGCCTTGGTCTTTGTAAATGATGGAACGTCCTTTGAAGAAAACGTACGCTTTCAGTTTAGAACCTTCCTGCAAAAACTTTTCGCCGTGTTTCTTTTTAAATTCATAATCGTGGTCATCGGTGTTTGGGCCGAACCTGATTTCCTTAATGGTAACTTTGGTTGCTTTTGATTTTAATACTTTTTCCCGTTTTTTCTGTTCGTAAACAAACTTTTTATAGTCTATTACTTTACAGACTGGTGGGACTGCATTTGGTGAAATCTCAACGAGATCGAGTTCTTGCTCATCGGCAATTTCCCGCGCTTTTCTCAAAGGGTAAACCCCAATTTCAACATTATCACCTACAAGGCGAACTTCCTCAGCACGAATCTTTCCGTTGATTCTGTGTTGGTCCTCTTTAATTACCCTTGCAGGTCCTTTACTTCTTTTTCTTCGTATTGCTATGGCTAAAAATATTTAGTTAAACGTTAAATTCTTTTGATTCCTTTTTAATGGCTTGTTTGATTAATTCTGAAAAGGCTTCGATAGGCATTGTACCCAAATCGCCTTCGCCGTGCTTGCGTACAGAAACCGTTCCATCTTTTTCTTCTTGCTCCCCAACAATCAGCATATATGGGATTTTGTTCATTTCAGCCTCCCTAATTTTCTTGCCAATTGTCTCGTTCCTATTGTCAATAAGGGCGCGAATTTCGTCATTTTCAAGCAAATTTAAAACTTTTTGTGAGTATTTTTCATATTTTTCACTTAAGGACAAAATACTTACCTGTTCCGGCATCAGCCAAAGTGGAAAATTACCGCCTGTGTGTTCCAATAAAATAGCTACAAAACGTTCCATGCTTCCGAAAGGTGCGCGGTGGATCATAACCGGGCGATGGGTTTCATTATCACTTCCTTTATATTCCAATTCAAAACGCTCCGGAAGGTTGTAATCCACTTGAATTGTCCCCAATTGCCAGCTTCTTCCGAGGGCATCCTTCACCATAAAATCCAGTTTTGGGCCGTAAAATGCAGCTTCGCCATATTCAATTTTATAGTCAAGGCCTTTTGATTCCGCAGCATTTATAATTGCCTTTTCCGCTTTCTCCCAATTTTCAAGACTGCCAATGTATTTTTCTGGTTTGTTTGGATCTCGAAGCGAAACTTGCGTATAAAAATTTTCAAAACCTAACGAACCGAAAACATATAAAACCAAATCGATTACTTTTTTGAATTCGTCATCCAATTGGTCTGGAGTACAAAAAATGTGAGCATCATCCTGAGTGAAACCGCGAACCCTTGTCAATCCGTGAAGTTCGCCGCTTTGCTCATAACGGTAAACCGTTCCAAATTCAGCAAAACGTTTGGGCAAATCCTTATAGGACCATGGTTTGCTGTTGTAAATTTCGCAGTGGTGCGGGCAGTTCATTGGTTTCAGCATAAACTCTTCACCTTCGTTCGGAGTTTTTATGGATTGAAAACTGTCAGCTCCATATTTTGCAAAATGTCCGGAGGTAACATAAAGTTCCTTTTGACCTATGTGGGGAGTAACCACCATTTCGTAACCCGCTTTTTTCTGTGCTTTTTTTAGGAAATTTTCAAGGCGTTCGCGCAGAGCGGCGCCTTTTGGTAACCAAAGCGGAAGTCCCTGTCCAACTTTTGGTGAAAACGTGAAAAGTTCAAGTTCTTTCCCAAGCTTTCTATGATCGCGTTTTTTGGCCTCTTCAAGAAGTTCAAGATATTCAGTTAAATCTTTTTGCTTTGGGAAACTTATTCCATAGATACGAGTAAGCTGTTTGTTCTTTTCGTCACCGCGCCAATAGGCACCAGCAATGCTCATTAACTTAACGGCTTTTACAATGCCAGTATTTGGAATATGTCCGCCGCGACACAAATCTGTAAATGTATCGTGGTCGCAGAAAGTGATTGTCCCATCTTCCAGATTTTCAATCAATTCAACTTTATATTCGTTGCCTTGTTTTTTGTAATACTCCAAAGCATTTGCTTTTGAAGATTCACGCATGGAAAACTCAAATTTTCCTCTCGCAATCTCAAGCATTTTGTCTTCGATCTCTTTTAAATCTTTTTCCGAAATGCTTTTATCGCCAAAATCCACATCATAATAAAATCCATTTTCGATTGCTGGACCAATTGTCAATTTAATTCCAGGATACAATTGCTCCAAAGCTTGCGCCAGTATGTGTGCGGAAGAATGCCAAAAAGCTTTTTTTCCTTCGTTGTTATTCCAGGTATATAATATGAGCGCTCCATCTTGCGTCAAAGATGTGCTCGTCTCAACTATTGCATCATTAAAAGATGCTGAAATCACATTGCGGGCGAATCCTTCACTAATACTTATGGCTACGTCCATAGGTGTAACCCCTGCATCAAAATGCTTTACACTTCCATCTGGTAGGGTAATGGCTATCATATACTGAAAATTTTTAGGGTGCAAAGATACTATTAGTTTCTTCGGTTTGCAATATGGAATTTATGGTATTCTAAATTCTTTTGCAGAACAATTAAGAAGTATTTTTTGAAATTTTAAAGTTTATAGATATGATAATTCTTTGGTTTTATAAAAAATCCCCTCCTCATTTTTGAAATAGTATATATATTAAGGTAAAACGAAGGTTTGAAAATTATTTTGGAGTTAAGTTGTGTCTTTTCAAACGCTTAGTTAATAGCTGAAAAAATATTTCAAAATAAACGTCAATTAAATTTGTGTGATTGAAAAAGCAATCTATATTTGCACCCGCTTAAAAGAACAAATAGAAATGTTCGGCAAAGCAAAAACAACGTTCTTGAAAATTTTTGAAATATTTTTTAAAAAGTATTGCAGGATTAAAAAAGAGTTGTACATTTGCACCCGCTAAAACAATGAGTGACTATAAAACACGATTTGAAAGCGAGCAAAATTGGAATCAAAAGTTCATTGAGATATTGAAATTGACAGCGTAGCCGTCCTTTGGAAACGAAGG
>JBEBRF010000151.1:0-5080 GCA_040394975.1 Aequorivita soesokkakensis | reverse complement strand
AATTGATGGTTGGTGCCGAAGGAAGTTTAATTTTAAACAGTGTATGGTGGTTTTTCACGAGTTCTTTGGAAAGCCGGATCGTTCATAATACGGTCCTTCTCTACCCCACCCTTTTCCCGGGCCAGGTGTCCATCAGTCGTTTTGTAAAAGGAAATATCTCCGATAGTCCCTTTCAATTTGATAATACCTTTCTGTCTTGCCATTGCAATAAAATTTTAAGTTCTCGACAAAACACCGTATTTTTAAACCACTGCACGATTTTGACCCGTCACCCATTCCGAAAAAGTATTTTTTTACCGAAACAGCCGGTAAAAATCCCTAAATCTCTAGCATAGATGGAGTATGGATACTGTATGGATGAAGTATGGATAGAGTATGAAAACAATACAATGAAGTCAGATCGAGTGTGCATATTCCCCAAAGACATCCAACGCATCACTGGAAGAAGTGAGCGATACGGAAGGCTACTCTTGCACCAAATAAGAAAGCATTTTGATAAGCAACCTTATCAATTTATCACAGCCAATGAATTTTCAGAATTCACCGGCATCGATCTGGAGACGGTGAAGAGCTATCTCAATGATTAACAGATTCCCTCCAATGCTTTAGGTAGGAATCTGAAGTTAAATCCTAATTCAATCTCTAATTGGATGTCGAATCAATTGAATGTTCATTTATAACAGATGTATCCTCAGAATCCATATCGCCATTGATTGCCTGCCAAGAGTTCCAGGAATTTAATGGTGCTGTGCTCATCTCTTGGGACCATTGCATTGGCCATCTTTTGTTTTCATTTAGCATTAAAAAGTTCCCTCATAACCTTAAAGACTTTTGACGCGTCTGGCATTAATTCCATTTTGTTTACTGTATAACCGATGATAAAAAGCAGGTTTATTATTAGTTTCGGCAGCTAGATTATTGAATAATCTTTGGGAAAGCTGTGCTTGAGCAATAAAAAATTAAGTTAATCAACATCCGCTACTTCTCTCCACGAGAACACAGACACCAAAATAAAGGATTGAGAACTTCTTCTTGTACTTAAAGAGTAGCCTAAATTTAAAATTAACAATATATGGTTCCTGATTTCTGATCACCGCCAAGAACAACATCGAAATTTTATGGCAAAACAATTTGGAAACACTAAGAAAATTCTATCTTTGTTAACCGTTTGGTTAAACCTTATAGTTAAACTCCTAAGTCAAGACAATGGCAAACCCTAAAACACAAGATACAGAAGGACAAATCCTCGATGCTGCCCAGGAAGTGTTTCAAAAAAAAGGAATGGATGGTGCGCGTATGCAAGAAATAGCGGATCAGGCAGGAATAAACAAAGCCATGCTCCACTATTACTACAGGAGCAAACAATTGCTTTTTGAAGCTGTTTTCAGCAAAGCCTTTGCCCTTCTGGCGCCACAAATGAACAAAATCTTGAATGACGATTCTTCCATTGAAGAAAAGGTGAAAAACTTTACCCACAACTATATATCTTTTATATCAAAGCATCCCTATCTACCCAATTTCATTATTCAGGAAATGAACCGAAACCCTAATTTCTTTGAAAAGCTACAACAGAACACTGCATTTCCCACATTAGAAAAATTCAACAAACAAGTGGGCTTGGAAGTGGAACAAGGCATTTTAAAACCTACTGACGGAAAACAACTCTTCGTTCATATCCTCTCGTTAAATATTTTTCCTTTCGTTGCAACGCCGTTGATAAAGGCCTTGTTGGGAGTGGACGAAACAGGTTTCAACGATTTGATAGAGGAACGAAAAACTGCGGTTTCAAATTTCATTATTGAGTCAATCAAGAAATAGGACCGATCGTAAAATTTCAATTATCAAATATATGAAAGCGTTCATATTCATTATTTCCAGTCTCTTTCCCTTTCTGGTAAATGCCCAGCAGGTTCTGACTTTACAGGAATGCTATGACCTTGCCGAAACCAGTTACCCATTGTCCCGACAAACTTCTCTTTTGGGAGAGAAATCCAGTGCAGAAATACGGAGTATCGAAAAGGAAAGGCTGCCTCAAGTATTTATGAATGCCCAGGCCACCTATCAATCTGACGTTATCCATTTGCCCTTTCAATTACCAAATGCTGCCATTGAGCCACCGAATAAAAATCAATATAGAGCAACTTTGGATGTCAATCAACTTATCTATAACGGAGGAAGTATTGCTACACGAACCAGAATGAAGGAAGTCAAACTGCAGACACAACAACAGCAAGTAGCAGTAAATCTTTACTCTCTAAAAACAAGAATCAATCAACATTATTTCAGTGTACTGTTATTTCAAGAACAAAGAAAGCAACAACTTTCAAAAATGGAAATCCTCAAAGCGCGGTTGAAGGAGGTAGAGGCCGGAGTAAAGTATGGAGCCGTCCTTCCTGCCACCAAACAAAGCTTGCAAGCCGAAATATTAAAGCTGGAACAACAGCTCTCAGAAACCGAAAATAGCAGAAAAAAAGCTTTGGACAATTTAGCAGCCCTTATTTTGGTTTCCTTGGACAACAACACAACCTTGACCAAACCTGAAACAGCCCTAAACCGTGAATCCGAATCCACAAGGCCCGAAATAAAACTCTTTGAACTGCAACAAAAACAATTAGAGGCGACCAAAGAACTTATTTCCAAATCGAATTATCCGCGAGTCTCAGGATTCGCCCAAGCTGGTTATGGAAATCCAGGCCTCAATATGCTAGATAATTCCTTTCAGGATTTTTATATGGCGGGAATCAAACTCAATTGGAACCTTTTCGATTGGGGAAAAATCAAAGAGCAAAAACAGACCATCGATATTTCGCAGGAAATTGTTTCCACAGAAAGGGAAACTTTTCTTCTCAATAACAACATACAGTTGAAAAATGCCACTGCAGATATAAACGTTTATCAGGAAATGTTGGAAAAAGACCTCGAGATCATCGACCTCAGGGAGCAAGTACTTCAAACTGCAACTTCGCAATTGCAGAATGGAACAATTACTTCTTCGGAATATGTAACGGAACTCAACAATCTATACGAAGCCAAAATCAATCTGGAATTGCACCAAACCCAGCTGAGCTTGACAATGGCAAATTATAATGTAATAAAAGGAGAATCTAAATAAGATAATTGAAATGAAGAACTTCAAAATAATTATTTCTGCAGGTTTAGTGGGGCTTCTCTTCTCCTGCTCCACTGAGAAAAAAGCAGATGGCTATGGCAACTTTGAAGCCACCGAAATCACGGTTTCCGCAGAGGCCAATGGGAAACTCCAATTCTTAAAGGTAGAAGAAGGACAGCATTTGGAAAAAGGAGAAAGAGTGGCCTTGGTCGATACCGTGCAGCTATATCTCCAGAAACAGCAATTGCTAGCTTCAAAAGCAACGGCCGCATCTCGATCTGGTGGTGTATGGTCGCAAGTGAGTGTTTTAAACCAACAATTACAAACGGCGAAAACGGAGCAAGAGCGCATTCAAAAAATGTTTGCTGAAAAGGCCGCAACACAGCGCCAACTGGATCAAGCCAACAATCAAGTAAACGTTTTAAAAAAGCAGATTAAGAATGTAGAAACTCAGAACGCACCTATTGTAAACGAGGTAAAAACCATTGAAGCAAAAGTGGCGCAAATCAATGATCAGATTATAAAAAGTAAAGTTACAAACCCAATAAAAGGTACGGTCCTGACCAAATATGCCGAGCCGGGAGAGATTGTCTCCTTTGGAAAACCGCTATACAAAATTGCCGATTTGGAAGAAATGACGCTGCGTGTTTACATAAGCGAAACGCAGCTCCCACACATTAAAATTGGACAAGAAGTAACCGTAAAAATTGATTCCGGTGAAGAAATGAAAGATTACAAGGGAACCATAAGTTGGATTTCGGCTTCGGCAGAATTCACCCCGAAAATAATCCAGACTAAGGAAGAGCGGGTAAATTTGGTTTATGCGGTAAAGGTAACGGTGAAAAATGATGGCAGCCTAAAAATAGGGATGCCTGCGGAGATGTGGATTGATAGTCATTAGTCGGTAGTCGGTTGAGAAAATATAATATTATGGAAACAATTGAATTTATTCTTTATGTCGCTGATCAGGCTCGGAGTACGGAATTTTATGAAAAACTGCTCAAAATAAGTCCGAGTTTGAACGTGCCGGGAATGACGGAATTCAACCTTTCGGAAACCGTCAAACTGGGGTTAATGCTGGAAAGCGGTATTTCGAACATTATTTGCCCGGCGATGCCGCATCCCAAAACAGCTAACGGCATCCCGCGTTGTGAATTGTATTTAAAGGTTAAAAATCCCGCTGAATATATACAACGGGCCATCCAATTGGGCGGAAAAAACTTCAGTGAACTGCAAACGCGCGATTGGGGCGACACCGTAGGATATTTAGCCGATTTGGATGGCCATATAATCGCTTTCGCCAAAACAACAATAAATTCTAAACTATAAACACTAAACATTTTACATTATGAAAAAAACAATCTTATCATTAGCAATTCTTTCAGCTTTATTAATAAGCTGTAACGAAACAAAACACAAGCACGAAAGTACTGACACCGTTGAAACTACTGAAGGAGTCCACGAACATGAAATGGAAGAAATGGCTGCCGAAACCCACACCATGCACAATTCTTGGGTTAACGAAATAAAACTGGACAATGGCAACAAATGGGAAGCCAATCTGGAAACTACTGAAGGGGTGGACAAAATGCTCAATTTGGTTAAAACCAGCGATCCAAAAACTGTGGAAGATTACCATACACTTGCGTCAAAACTGAACGAGGATAAAAATTATGTGGTAAAAAAATGTACCATGGAAGGTCCCTCGCACGACAACCTGCACGTTTTTCTCCATCCGCTTATCGAGAAGATAGAAGCGCTCGGAAAAGTTTCAACTACTGACGAAGGCGCTAAAATTACCGCGAGCATCAAAGAAAACCTGGAAGGGTATTACAATTATTTTCAATAAGAAATATTTCGAATAATGGAAAAACACAGTTATAACGTAGATATCACCTGGCGCGAGGACCGGAAGGGAATGATGTGCTCGCCGGAATTGGCCGAGGGCAATTCGCATTCCGCAAATTGCAT
>JBEBRF010000150.1:0-5120 GCA_040394975.1 Aequorivita soesokkakensis | reverse complement strand
CGGCAAATGCGTGGAAGCAAACCTTCTGCGGATTACCAACTCTTGGGGCTGCGGGCTTATTACAATAATGTAAACGGGCCTACGGACAGGGTGGATATTTTTTTTAGCGAAGAAGGATTTCCGGGGATCTTTTGGTTGTTCCCAAAGGGAGAAAAGGATGCCAATGTAGGGATGGCGATGATATCGGAAACCTTTCCCCAAAAGCCAGCCCATATTAGAAAATTACTTACTGAACATATAGCCACCCACCCAGAAATTGCAAAACGCATAGGCAAGGGTACCTTGGAGGCAGATATGGTAGGCTGGCCCATTACTTTTTTCAATCCTTCACAAAAGTTATGTGCCGAACGGGTCCTTTTGGTAGGGGAGGCTGCGGGTCTTATCAATCCCTTGAGCGGGGACGGCATCCAATATGCGCTTCTTAGTTCCAACTGGGCCGTTGAAACAATAAATAATTCTGTAGCCACGGACGATTTTTCGGAGACAGCCTTAAATTCCTATTCTGCCACTGTACATAAAGAAGTGGGCTATGACTTTGCGCTGTCCAATCTGTTGGTGCAGTTTCCGCGGAACAAAAGCTTGACAAAAGTGTGGATGCAAATTCTCACTGTGCTCATAGCCCGCGCCAAGGAAGACAAGGAATATGCCGATATAATTGCGGGGATTTTTGAAGGCACCTATCCTTCCTATAAGGCGCTTACGCTTCCCTTCATTCTAAAATCCCTAAAGCAGGGCGGGAAGGAGGTGGCCAGCTCCCTACAAAACAATCTTCAAACCCCAGAGAAATTACTGGATTCGGGAGTGGGGGCTTCACAATTTATCTTTAAACTGTTGGAAGAAATAGAAGCTAACCCAAAAGAACAACTGAAATGGGCCGGGACCACGCTTACCAAAACGGCCTTGGTATTGGGGCATCTGGCGAAAACGGTGGATTTTGGGAAGCTTCGCAAAGGAAGGTTTTAAGTGGCCCAACATAAAGACCCGGTTTATTGGGATTTATTGCCCTAATGAAAACCTTGAGATCGTTATTTTTCGCAAATTTCTTTCAGCTTTTCCAGGGCTTTTGGGTAGTTTTCTTGCATATACCCAACAAAATCCTCATCGGTATCTAAGTCCACAGTTACGGTTGTAGTTCCATTGTTTTCTTCGAAGGTATAGTTTTCAAAACCATTTGCCCATTTTTCCACTTCTGGTCCATCCGTAATTTCCTCGTTAGCTTTAAAAAGGCCATAATGTTGAATTGAAACGAATCGGTTGGGAAAGTTTTCGACTATCTTGGAAACCATTCCTCCTTTTTCTCCCTTTTCATCTATCCCGATGAACAGGATTTTACTTCCCTTGTCCCAACTTCCTTCATAGGTGGATGTGGGGTTAAAAAGGGCAGTCCACTGCTCATAGGTTGACTTATTCTTTAGACCCAGCATACAGTCATAAACTTGTGACACAGGCGAATTGATTTTGACTTTGAATTGTAACTTTTCCATAATTTTAAATTTGATTAAAATTAATCTTTTAAAGAGTTACTTTGTTGAATAATAAGCAGTTTAACAGAATTAAGTCTATCGGAAATTAGATCACGAATTATTCTCTATTTTTTATTCTTTATTCCTTGTCTCTTGATTCTTGATTCTTTGTTCTCTGTTCTCTGTTCTTTGTTCCTTGCTCTTGGTTCGTGGTCCATTTACACCACATCATTCATCCTTTTCCGCCTGTTTTTCAAGATGCCGATGGTGATAATATAAATCAGGACGATTGCAAATGGGATAGCAATAAATCTATGTTCCGGTAATAAATACCAAAGCCCAAGCACACTTACGGTTCTGAAAACGGCGTGGAATATTCCAACCCAATGGTTGATTATCCAAGATAAGGGCACCCACATTAAACCTGTCAAAATCCCCACTGACATAGGTAGAGAGGTATAATCGATTATAAAAAAGGGAATTGCGATGGAATACGCCAAAAGTGCTTGTCCCACCGTGAAAAGAAAAAGCTTGTCAAATTCGTTTTTCGGCTTTGTTTTGTCCAGGAAATCCTCGCCTGTGAATTTTGAAATTAGCATCGCCAAATACACAATACTTCCCGTTCCAATAAAAATGGACCAAACGGCTATAAAATCAGAGAAAAAAATTCCGACAAAACCAATAATCGTCCAAACTATCATTCCGGCCAAAGGCGTGGCGAGGAATTTCTGCTTTGAAAACTCAATTCGTTGCACTTCCAGTGTTCTTTTATCCATTGGGAGATTTTTTATTTAAATGTTACTATGTAAAATTGTGACTCCCAAATATAAGTGACTTTCCCCACTAACAAACTTTTATTTGGCCTCCTGGGGTGAAATGAAATTTTCAAAAATAAGTGATGCAATCGTGCGGGAGGTGGTTGAATTTCGTCATATCGATTTTAAAAACCTCAGGAATAGGTGCTTACAGTGTGCATACATCAGGATTTAATCTGCCCATAAAGATTTGGTATATAGGATTTTGTAGTTTTTCAGCATTTCAACGAGTTTATCTCCTCTCATAACGAAAATATCTATTGGTGTTGAAAATGCAACTTACGTTTGCGCCACCAAATCTAAAAATGCATTGAAAACTACCTACTTTTTTGTCCTTTTTTCCCTTGTATCATTTTTAAGTTTTGCCCAAGTTGGCATTAACACCACCTCGCCAGATCCTTCCAGTATTCTTGATGTTTCGGCTACAAATAAAGGCATTCTTTTTCCACGTGTGGCGCTTAGTGGGAGCACTGATATTAATACAATTTCCAACCCTGCCGTAAGTTTATTGGTTTATAATACCGCTTCTTCGGGAGGCGTGGTTCCTGGTTTTTATTTTTGGAACGGCACCAAATGGAATTCAATCACAAATACCTTAACGGGAAATGAGGGAAGTGGCAACAGTTGGTCCCTTACCGGAAATGATATTCAAGCTGGTAAATTTTTAGGCACGACCAATTATACTTCCTTACAGTTTAAGGTTAATAATAACCAATTTGCCTTATTTCATCCAAATGGAGGTTTGGCAATTGGTACGGGCGCTATTGCCAATCAGGAAAATTCAGTGGCAATCGGTACTAATGCGAATGCTTCAATGAGTAATCAGGCCACTGCCCTTGGCGCGTCTGCCACTGCATCCGGATTTCAATCTGCGGCTTTGGGCTATAACGCTAAGGCAATTACCTCAAACAGTACCCTTGCTTTGGGCAATTCAGCGACCGCTTCAAGTTTTCAGGCAACGGCTATTGGTGTAAATTCAAAAGCTACAAGCAATAACAATACCTTAGCCATAGGAACAAATAGCGAAGCAACGGGCGAGAATTCCACAGCTATTGGCACAGGTGCGGTTGCTTCCCAAAATAATGCGGTTGTGATTGGAAATATTTCCAATGCAAACGTGGCCATTGGAACGAGCACTCCAAATGTAAACGCAAAATTGGATGTGAATGGAAGCTATAAACTGGGGGATAAAGGTACTGTGCAAAGAAACCTTATCAGTTTCAGCAATGGAATGAACCTGGGCACCATTCAACCAAACGGAAGCGTAATCCTAAACATCAATATTCCGGCCAATATCCAGCCTTCCACAGTGGCCGCAAGCTTAATCGTGACGCCAGAAAATGCTATGTCAGACGATCTTTCCATCGCTTGGTCCAAACTGAATGGAACCCAGACAATAAGGATTAAATTGGTAAATACATCTTCACAGACATTTAATAATCCATACACCAAATTCCATATCTCCATTATCGAATTTAAGGAATATTAATAAATATCAAACAAGCAAAACCCCTGATCAATGGTCAGGGGTTTTTTCATTTATTAAAAATTGGATTTATAAAATGCCCACTTCAACCATACATTCACGCATCATTTTATAGGTCCGTGAAATATCATTGTCCAGACCAATGCTGAAACGGATCAAGCCATCACTGAGCCCCATTTCCTTTTGTTCGTCTTCTGGAATTTCCGAGGAAGTTGATGAGCCCGGCGCACTGAAAAGTGTTTTATAAAACCCGAGGCTAACGGCCAAATAGCCAAGGTTCCGTTTCTGCATCAGTTCCATTACCTCATTGGCTTTATCAATTCCGCCTACATCAATCGTAAGCATTCCGCCAAAGCCGTATTCTTCGTTCATCATTTTTTTGAAAAGCTCGTGGCCGGGGTGTGATTTCAATCCCGGATAAACGGTTTTTAGACCGTCGGCTTCAAATTTTTCAGCTAAATAAAGCGCATTTTCACTGTGCTGTTTTATGCGAATGTGGAGCGTTCTCAAATTTTTCAGGATAGAAGCTGCACGCAAACTGTCCATCGCCGGCCCCAAAAGCATATTTGCGCCATCGTTCACGTTTCGAAGACTGTCAATAAATTCCTGGGTTCCGCAAGTTACGCCGCCCATAGTATCGCTGCTTCCGTTAATGAATTTCGTTAAGCTGTGGAAAACTACATCTGCGCCCAATTTTGCGGGCGAAATGCTTAATGGCGAAAAAGTATTGTCCACCAACAATTGCAGTCCGTGTTTTTTAGAAATTTTGGAAAGTGCTTCAATATCGGCAATTTCCAAAAGCGGATTGCTCACGGATTCACAATAAATAATCTTTGTGTTTTTGGTGATGGAAGCTTCAACCTGTTTCAAATTTGTGATATCCACAAATGAAGTTTCAATATTCAACTTCGGAGCAAAGTTTTTCAGAAAAGCGTACGTTCCACCGTAAATAGTACGGCTGGAAACGATATGATCTCCAGCTGTGCAAAGTTGGAGAATTGCAGGCGTTATAGCGCCCATGCCGCTTGCGGCAACGTTTGCCGTTTCTGTGCCTTCCATCGCCGCCAAAGCTTGGCCCAAATAGAGGTTTGACGGAGTAGAGTGGCGGGAGTATAAATAGCAACCGTCCGCATTTCCCTCAAAAGTGTCGAACATGGTTTTTGCCGAAAGAAAGGTGTATGTTGAAGAATCTGAAATAGAGGGATTAACGCCACCAAATTCCCCGAAATATTGTAAATCCTGAATTTTGTCTGCGGGTTTAAAGGACATATTATAAAATTTTATGATTTCCGCAAAAGTGCAAAAATTAAAAAGAGTGGTCAAATAAATTAGGAATTAGGGAATAGGAATTAGGAA
>JBEBRF010000149.1:0-5289 GCA_040394975.1 Aequorivita soesokkakensis | reverse complement strand
TTATGATTTTGCGAGAGATCAAGATTTCCGATAGTTGTATTTGAAAGAAATAAATCTTCTAGTAAAGGATTTTGATTTACGCTTAAAGAGATTAAATTGCCATTATGGTTACAAGAAATTTTCAAAAGATTTGAATTGCTAGAAACATCTAGTGATGTTAAATTATTAAATCCACAATTCAAACGTTCAAGGTCTATATTCTGGGAAATATCAATTTGGGTAAATTCATTGTCCGAAATATCTAATGAAATAAGATTTAAGTTATCAGAAATATCCAGAGTTGTTAAATTATTTTTAAAACAATTAAGAATCTCTTAAGTTAACAAATGCTTCAATACCTGTTAAGTCATTAATTCCTTTATTATCAAGTCTTAAAAGGTAAATTACAGCCTCTGCCTCACTCACCTGTATCTCCCCGTCTTCATTAGTATCAATAGGAGGAGTATAATTAAGCAAAGCAATCTTAAAGTTGGGATCAGGTATGTTTACAATTTGAGCACTGGCAGTAAAAGAGAAAAGTAAACCTAAGGCGAGTAGTATGTGTTTCATTTAAAAAAGTTTAAAAGTTTATGGGTTTAAAAGTTTAGTCCAGACAATTAGCATTGTAAATTTCAACAACCTTTGGAAGCTCAGATCTCTTAAAACCCTTTTTGTTTATAAACTCCATTGCGGGAGCACAATCTGCAAAATATACTTTTGATTTTCTTTCATATTTCGGTCCAGTTCCTGTTCCAGATCTATGGAGTTCGAAGGGTTCTTCATCTCCGGTTTGCACAAAAATTGAAAAAATATCATTATTGTCTCCAGATTTAACTAGCAGCTGGCATTCGCCGTCCTCAACTATATAATATTTTTCATATCGCCGTTTATCTTTGTTGTACTTAATGCCGGTATAATTATATATAAACTTACTGCCCACTGATAGCTTACCGCGTACATGAATCTTTTCAATGTCCGCAATACTAACAACGTTAGACTTATCAAGATACTCTTGGTGAAGTTTACCAGCTCCGAATCCCATGATCGATGTCTTTCTTTTCCATTTCTCCTTAAAATATCGTAGGGACTCCCCTTCAACTATAAGATCAGCGGTTGCCATTTCAAGTTGTTCACCGTTTTTCATTTCTATCACACCAAATTGGCTCTGTGCATGAAAACTTATGAGAGCAAACATGCATACCATAAGAAAGTTGATTATTTGGGTTCTTTTCATAATTAAATCTCGTTTGGTATTTTTTAATTAGATGACAAATCGTTGATGACAAGCTATTATGAAAGCCATATTCGAGGGCACAATATATAAAATTTTGTTAAGCCCATACATTAAATCTTAAAAAACACCCCAAGATCAAGAATTTACAAAAAAACTTTTCTGAAAATCCAAAACCTTCTCCCTTTAGGGCCGGGGTAAAAAGGTTTTGGAGTTTCAGCGCCCTAACAGAGCAGAACAGTCAAACGGAAGAACCATAAAACCTGAAAACTTGAAACTGAAACCTTGAACCTTGAACCTTGAATTTTGAATCTTAAATCTTGAACCCAACCCATTAAACCACCCCAATCCCAACACTCCCCTTAGCATACGAAGTATAAAACCGATCCGGCAACTTCTGGTAAAACCGCACCTTCACCACCCCAAAAGCGGTAGTTCCTTTCTTGGGTTTTTCAGGCACCTCAAGCACCAACTCCTTGGCTTTGTCCTCAGCCGCCACCATCAATTCCCCTTTATTAAGGATAAACCGAAAGGTATCCCGCTTTAAATCGTACTCCAGCACCCCATACTTCAGACCAAAATGCGTAGCCCCTTTCGGAAAACCTAACCTTTTTGGATCAAAGGCAACAGCCTTTAGCGTGCCTGTTTTGGCATCAAAATCAGTAAGGGGCCCCAGAATATCCCTTACACCCGGTCTTTTGGTAAACTTAAACTCCCCCAAAAGCTTCCGCCCCATATCGCAGCACAGGCCGGGGCCAACCGCACGACTACCCACAGACGTTTCATCAAGCGTTTTTATCCGCATAAACAGTTGCATCAACCGCTTGTGCAAAGTGCCATCGTTCAGGTCATTGATAAAAGGGAAAAGC
This sequence comes from Aequorivita soesokkakensis, assembly GCA_040394975.1. Lineage (GTDB taxonomy): Bacteria > Bacteroidota > Bacteroidia > Flavobacteriales > Flavobacteriaceae > Aequorivita > Aequorivita soesokkakensis_A. The sequence continues at coordinate 3,210 of JBEBRF010000149.1, read as the reverse complement.
GCCAGCTTAAAGTGCTTGTTGAAGCTACTGCAAGGCCCCCACTCCTGATTACTGTTGCGAATGCCTTGCATATTTGGATTATTTTTTATACTTTCGGTAGTAAATCCACCACCCGCTTTGCGTTGGCGCTGCTTGCCGTTACGGATATAGTAGTTGATCCCGTTATACGTTCCTATTATAGGTGGAAACCCGTTATCTGAAGCCATAACTAATTGGTTTTAAGAATTTCACATTTAATTTAACAATGTGAAAAGTAAATTATTTTCTCCAATTTTCCAAATATGTATGTGGACTATATGTGGACACTATATTGACTATATGTTGATATTATGTTGTATTTCCTTCTAGTGTCCTTCTAGTTTCCTCCTACTTTCCCTCATCCCACCGTCTATTTACCCACCACTCTCACTCAACTTTCGTTCTCAAAAAACCAACGTTTTCCGAACAAAACCCTAAGACAACCCAAACAACACCCCTGAAAAGCCAATATTTATTTATAACTTTATAAAAAAGAACCACAAAACATACCTTATGAAAAAGCAAATTACACTCCTTACCTTCGCATTATTGGGAATCATTTCCACAGCCACCGCCCAACAACAAGGCAAAAAGGCAAACCTGAATGAAGACGGAACCATAGCTGTTGAAACCATTACCCTTCCTGAAAACTATTACAACACAGAACAAACCCAAGTTTTTGACCGTCTCTGGCGCTTCGGCGAACCTGCCCATCCCAACTTCAAAAACAGCCGTGGTACTACCTTGGCCGATATTGACAATGATGGTGTGGACGAAATAATATACGGCATCTGGAACACACTCTACGCCCTCGAAGGAGACGGCACCATCCTTTGGGAAAAACCCGTAAGCGGCACCATATTACTACCCCCAACGGTAGCCGATTTAAATAACGATGGCATATTGGAAATTATCCTAAACACGGGAGGCGTCCCCAATGCAGGTCGCGTATATTTAATGGATAGCCTGGGCAATGACCTCAGCGGTTGGCCCCTTAACTTTGAAAACCATTGGATGATCAATGCCCCAGCAGTAGCAGATCTTGACGGCGACGGAACTTTAGATATTATTACAGGCGAACGCGTTGGCAGCGTACAAGGTTTTGTGCACGCCATTAAAATGGACGGCACTCCCATCAATGCCAACTGGCCCGTGGAAGTAGCAGCAACCCCAGCCTTCACCCCCTCAATCGCCGATGTGGATAATGATGGAAGTCTAGACGTAGTGATAGCTGCATCTTCGGCAGGGATGTATATTTTTGATAACCAAGGACAAGTATTTCCGGGCTTTCCGATCTTTGACCCGGATGTATCCTACTCCTACCAATCTCCTATGCTAGCAGACCTCGATGCCGATGGCGATTTGGAAATTATTGGCAGCAACCACGGCAATAACCCCGGCTTTTATGTGATGGAACACGATGGCAACTACAAATCTGGATGGCCCATTGCTACCAGCGAATGGACCTATTCTCCATCAACCGTCTGGGATGTGGATGATGACGGCACTTTCGAAATCTTTATGTCCGACCGAAATACCAGCGGCACACCCGGAGTAGAACTTCCCGTTGTTTATGGACTAACTCCAGATGGCGATAACCTCCCCAATTTCCCCATAGAAAAATACGGCGGCACTGAAGGGGTTATCTCCATTGCAGATGTTAATAACGATGGAGCATTGGATATAATTTTCCCAAGTGTAATGACAGACGCCGCAGGTGATGGGTTTATACACGCATATAATATGGACGGCAGCGGTGAAATAGCAGGTTTTCCCTTGCGCCCTCGCGGCTTCACCTTTCTGAACGGAGCCGTTTTGGGCGATGTGGATAACGATGGTCTTTTGGACCTTACCGCAAATAGCTATACCCTAACTTTTGGTGCTGGTGTTGATTCCACCTTCGTGAATGTTTACAATTTAAACGTACCCTACAATCCAGACACGATTAAACGAAACGGATATAAAGGAAACAACACCCGCGATGGTTTTGTTGAATTGGAAGAAACTGCTGGCGTTACCGATTTTAATGCTGGCTCGGTAATTAGTATATTCCCCAATCCTTCGGAAGGAATATTATCATTTAAAATTTCCGAAGCTATGAAAAACGCAAAAGTGAAAATATTTAGTATTGACGGCAAAATTGTCTTTTCTGAAGAAGGAAACCTTGAAACTACAAACAGCTATAATCTAAAACACTTTAATAGCGGCGTATATTTCGTAACTATTTTGGATGGAAAGAAAACGTTTACTGCGAAGTGGGTGAAGAACTAGATTAACCAATACATTTTTTAAAAACGCGAGTCCCTTCTCCCATTTCCGGGGAAGGGACTCGTTGTTTTAACAGAAACCAGAGGCTAAAATTTCATATATTTGGTAAAACGATTTTATCATGACCATAATCCACATAGATGAAGAACTGAACTTGGAGAAAACCCATTTTAAAACAATGGAGGAGTTTCAATTGTATTTGATAATGCGGGAAAAAGACCAATCTGTGGATTATTCCTTAAGCGAGGCACATAAAAAATCGATGACCGCGTTGCCGAAGCAGATGCAAATCCAGATAATTACATTACTTTCCAAGAATTCAAGGATTCTTTTAAAAAAAAGTAAATGTATCGGTTGCGAATTAGAATACTCGCCCAAGAAGATGCCAATGAAATTTTTGATTATTACGGCAACATAGATTATTTTTTAGCATTTCGATTTTTAAATTCATTGTATTCTGAACTTGATGCAGTAGCTGAAAACCCAGAACTCTTTCAATTTAAATATAAAAATACCAGAGTCCGTTATTTGAGAAAATTTCCCTTTGGAATTCATTATAGAGTTTTTGATGAAGAGTTTGTAGAAATTTTATCAATTATCCACACAAGCCGTAACCCAACAATTTGGAAAAAAAGAAACGGCTAAGTTGCTACTCAACAACATGCTGCGAATAGTTTCGCCACTTCTCCAAACAAGCTTCCATATCATCAGGAATGGGGCATTCAAACCGCATAAACTCATTTGTTACCGGATGCACAAACCCTAAAGTACGGGCGTGCAAGGCTTGGCGCGGTAATATTTTAAAGCAGTTTTCAACAAACTGTTTGTATTTGGTAAAGGTAGTTCCCTTCAGAATCTTTTCACCACCATAGCGCTCATCGTTGAAAAGCGTGTGGCCAATGTATTTCAAATGCACCCGAATTT
>JBEBRF010000148.1:0-5337 GCA_040394975.1 Aequorivita soesokkakensis | reverse complement strand
GCTACCGCGCGCTCATTTTTCTCCCGATATTTTTGCAAAGAAATTTCTCGCCCATTAACAGATTTTACTATCCCTCTCATTCCCCAACATTAAGATTCAAAAAATCCCCTCCCGTTGGTTCCTCGAATATTTCCAGGCCAAACTCGGGAACAATGGTCATCAAATGGTCAAAAACATCGGCCATAATGCCTTCATAATACACCCAGCGGATGTCATTTGAAAAGCAATAGATTTCCAACGGCAACCCCTGTGGCGTGGGCGCGAGTTGCCGGACCATAATGGTCATGTCCTGGTTCACGCCTTTGGCATCCCTTAAATATTTATCCGCATAGACCCGAAAAACGCCCACATTGCTCATCCGTCGGGAATTGACGGGGACGGATTCCGCCTGAATGGTCTTGTTGTGTTCCGTTATTTCCTGTTCCCTTTCAACAATATAATCCTTTATCAGCCTGTACTTTTTGAATTTTTCCAAATCTTCCGGTCCCAAAAACTTAAAGCTGCTCATCTTTAAATGGATGGATCTTTTTATCCTTCTTCCGCCAGATTCCTGCATGCCGCGCCAGTTTTTAAAGGAATCGGAAATAAAGGCGTAGGTGGGGACAGTGGTAATGGTTTTGTCCCAGTTTTGGACTTTTACGGTGTTCAGGTTTATGGAAAGCACATCGCCGTCCGCGCCATATTTCGGCATTTCTATCCAATCGCCCACGCGCACCATGTCATTGGCAGAAACCTGTACACTCGCCACAAACCCTAAAATGGTGTCCTTAAAGATCAACATCAGGATGGCTGAGGCGGCACCCAAGGAGATAAGAAAAGCGTAAGGCGATTTTCCGGTAAGTGTGGAGAAAATAATGATGCCACAGACAAAGAAAATAAACATGGAGATTACTTGTGTGTAACTGTCCAGCGGTTTATCCTCAAAGGCTTTTTTACTTTTCAGGTAATCCCTTATGGATTTTGCTATCCCATTTACGAACATCCCAATGGCCAGAATCATTATTATATCGGTGAATTTCAGGGTGGCGTTGATCCAATTCGGAAAACCGATGAAAATGAGCGGCAAAAACTGTCTTACAACCGCAATGGAGATAATGTGCATAAAATATTTTAGCACCTTGTTTTTCAACAAATAATCATCAAAAAGACTTCTGGTCTTGGAAACAAGCCTGATCAGTGAAATGAGGAGAAATCTTCGAAGCAGAAAATCAAGGGCGTACAGAACCAGCAGCAATAAAACCAAAAGGATAATCGCATTGATAGTGTGGGTGGTCTGTTCAGGGAATCCCAAACTGGAAAGGTTGTTGTACATCCAATTATAAACTTCGCTATGGGAAGCCGAAAAAGTGGTTTTCATGTTTTTAGCATTTTGGCAAAATTAAGAAGATATAGTTGGTTAGCAGAAAAAACTGGTGTTGTTTATCCGCACGTTCACTTGTAAAAAACAAATAAGCCCCTTTTATCTCGGCATTCCCGATGCCGTACTGGTCAACACCAAAGCGGAAACCCTGCAAGCGTATGAAATAGCCAAATCGGCCTTTGGCGAGGATCGCGCCGTCTATCCGGGCCCAACTTTTTTGGGATCGGAGGATTTTGCATTTATGCTACAAAAACGCCCGGGAAACTATTGTTTCATCGGCAACGGAGATACGCCGATGGTACATCATCCCGAATTTGTTTTTAATCAGAATATTTTGCCGAGAGGTGCTGCTTATTGGGTGGCTTTGGTGGAGGGGGTTTTGGGGTAGGGGGAGTCCTGATACTTATCTTTGGACATCAAAAAGAGCTTTAAACTTGTTTGAAAGGGTTACATTTGGGGAAATGTGATTTTATTGTATAAGTGTGGTATATATGGTATAAATCCGTTGTGGAATTTATTTATACTACGTTGTTTTCTGCAAGCATAATCAGTCTTACAAACAATGTATTTGGTTTTTTTCCTACACCCAGGCCAACCGTTTAAAAAACCCAGAACAGCTGTTTCTTGCCAACGCACGACAAACAATGAAGTTGACAAATTAACCCAAAAACAAAACAGGAAAAATCAAGTGATTTAGTATCTTGCAAATAAAAATAAGGGCTGAAAAAATGAAGTTGAAAGAAAAAATATCACTTGAAGAAATTTGTGGAAAGACATATAGAAATTAGGCTTGGTGGAATTTTCTGAGAATGGAAAAACAACATTTACCCATTAGTTGCACAACTGTTCAAAAAGAATTTAAAATAAAATCCTTAATGTGAAAAGCAGTATAATGGCAAAAAAGAATTGGTCGAGAGAGGAAACAATTATTGCCTTCAATGTTTATTGTAAAATACCGTTTAAAAAAAGTAGCAGGAATAATTCTACCATAATTCAGTATGCTAAAATTATTGGTCGAAGTCCGTCTGCCTTAAATATGAAAGTTGGAAACTTCGGAAGACTTGATCCAGAATTAAGAAAACAAGGAATTGTAGGATTGGGAAATGGAAGTAAAATCGATGAGATTGTTTGGAATGAGTTTAACGGAAATTGGGAAAAACTGGCTTATGAAAGCGAATTATTAATAGCCGAATTTCAGAACAAAAAGATTGAAGAATTAATTGATGATGAAGGTTTTGAATTTCCGCTTGGCACAGAAAGAGATTCCGTTGTAAAAACAAGAGTAAACCAAAGTTTTTTTAGAAGTACCATTTTATCTTCCTACAATTTAAAATGCTGTATTACAGGCTTATCAATTCCTGATTTTTTAGTGGCGAGCCACATCAAACCCTGGAAATCTGATGAAACAAACCGATTGAACCCTCATAATGGTATATGCTTGAATTCAATTCACGACAAAGCATTTGATGCAGGATTTATAACGATAACACCAGATTACAAAATAAAAATTTCAAAATATTTTGATGATTTCAAAAAGGACGAAGCTGTTCCCGATTTCTTTTTAAAATACGAAAACAAATCTATTGTTTTACCAGATAGATTTCTTCCCTCTAAAGAATTTTTAGAATGGCACTATATAAATCTCTTTAAAAAATGAATTCAATTAAAACAATAAATACAGAATATTTAAGACCTTCAAGAACGATTGATACTGTACTTGTCACAAGAAAGGATTCAAATAAAGTATTCTTCATTTATAATTATGAGGGCAATTCCTATAGAGTTTTTGAAAACCATTTGAATTTAATACATTTCTTTCAGGATAAAATTGAAAGTGATTTTCATTTTCATTCAGATAATGACCTTGATTTGTTCTTATCTGGAGTAAAATTCTCTAATTAAGTTACGCTTTATTCGAATTGTTTGGATGTCGTTAGCGATCGTTCAATATTTTGTTGCAGTCTTGCTATGAATATAGAATTATTAGTCCATACCCAATAAATTTACCTCAACCCCTCTCAACCTCCACAATAAACACAGCCCTTTCCGCCGATAACGCTTTGTACCCAGCCTGCGGCCAGACAGCAAATTGGGCGATTACCACCTATATTTGTGGATCTGAAATACAGTTTAATATTCTTTAAATTTTCTTATTGTCCAACGATATGGCAATTTCAGCGTGACATCCCAATTTTTTTAGCATTTAAAAATTATAATTCTATCGTCACCCAAATCCCCCGCTCCCGAGCATAATACGAGTTATCATACATCCCCTCCACCTGCGTGCCAGGCAAATAATACCTTCCCAAATAGGAAGCGTTCAATTTCACCGTGAAAGTCTTGGTTTGATTTCGGTTCAAATCGAAAAAGAAATTCACCCGGTCGTCACGAATGTCGGTGTAGCGGGCGTTTCCGCTTGCGCCGCCGCCCAATTCAGAAAAACTGGTGTTCACGATTTCCCACCCGCTCGGGAAGATTTTTGAAAGTGCCACCTTATTTATTTCATTATTTGAAGTATTGGTAACACTCACTTTTGCAATAATTTCCGTGCCCTGTCGCAATTTTGAAACGTCCAGCGGTTTGCCCGCGCCGTCCAAATATTCCGATTTTATGGAAAGATTCCGCTGCTCGGCAAGTTCTTTTCCCAAAGGTAATTTGCCGCGTTGCGAAAGGGTAACATAAACCACATTTCCCTTTTTATTGGTCACCGAAACGGAATTTGCGCCCATCACAAACGAAAGGTCGCGCTGTGCAATGGCACGGTCGGTTTTCAATTGAACCGTTTTTCCGCCATTTGTAAACGTGAGTTCCATCGCCTTTCCGCCGTTTTTGGCCACCATTTTGGCCATCGCCATCAACGCATAGGATGTTTCCTGCGTGCTGTACCATTTTCCGGAGGACAAATCTTTCGCTACTGAAATCGCCAATTCACGTTGTTTCGCATCGCCTAAAAGCACCAGTGTTTCCAACGCCATCGCCCTATTTCTGAACGGTGAACCGTAGGTATAATAATCATATTTCTGTGGCACAAAATTGATATTCGCAGTCTGCGCAATTTGTTGGGCAACTTCCTTTTTGCCAGCCAAAGCATACGCGGCCGCCAATCGCCATTTGGCATCATTGCTCAATTCCTTGCTTTCGCGAAGGCGGTTCATCGCGGCAAGTTCAGGTTTGCCGGCCAATGCCAAGGTGTAAAGTCGGTAAGCCTGCGTCAGACTTGAATTGTATTTCGCATAACTGTTTCTCCATTGCCGCGCCGTGTTTTGCTGATATTGCAACCAATTGCCCATAAAACTGATGGGCAGCGCATAGCCTTTTTGCTTGGCTTCCAGCATAAAATGGCCCGCATAATTCGTGCTCCATTCATCGGCTTCGCGCTCGCCGGGCCAATAGGCAAGCCCGCCATTTGCAATTTGTGAGCGTCCCAAACGCTCAATTGCTGCTTTTACATTTTTCTCGATTTTTTGTTTTTTGTCGAAAGTAATATCGAAAACATCGGCCAAATAAAGCTGCGGAAACGCCGAAGAGGTAATCTGCTCCAAACAGCCGTAGGGATAATGGATCAAAAACTCCATCCTTTTTCCAAAATCCATCGGTGGCAAAGTTGAAAATTCCAGCATAGCGGCATTGCTTCCGGGAACGCCGAAGGTTTCAAAATTCAGTGTTTGCGAAGCATTTCCTTCCAACGTATAATTGGTTGCTTTTTGCGAAATGGGATTCGGGTTTTCCACGTCAATTTCCACTTTATAGTTCGCTTTTTCCCCGTTGCCGGAAGCTGTTACTTCAATAGTTTGAAATTGCTGCGTCGGTAAAACTTCGAAATCAAAATTCACGATTTGCTCCCCCGGTCCGCTGAACGAAACAGTTTTTGAAGTTCCATTTACAGGTTTCAAAGCATCGCCGGTTTTCACGGAAATAGTAACATTTTTCACCTTGTTTTCCATCGCAAAAACGGTAACGGGAAGCGTAACGGTTTC
>JBEBRF010000147.1:0-5380 GCA_040394975.1 Aequorivita soesokkakensis | reverse complement strand
AAGGATGAAAACGTTCGCGTTATCAGTGGTGATGTACTTACGGGCAAAAAGATTTCCCCAAAAGGCCATCTGGGCTATTACAGCAATACCGTAACCGTAATTCCGGAAGGAGACCATTACGAACTTTTTGGATGGAATAAACCCGTTTTCGATAAAATATCAACCTCAAGAGCACTGACCTTTTCTTGGTTAACCCCCAATAAGAAATACGATCTTGACACAAATACGAACGGCGAACACCGCGCTTTTGTGGTAACGGGAACGTATGAAGAAGTTTTTCCGCTGGATATGTACCCCATGCAAATACTAAAAGCATGTATGGTGAAAGACCTGGACGGAATGGAGGCCTTGGGAATGTATGAAGTGGCGCCGGAAGATTTTGCACTTACAGAATTTGTGTGCGTAAGCAAGCAGCCACACCAACAAATCATCAGGAACGGTCTTGATTTAATGTATAAAGAAATTGGATAATTATTCATTTTGAAAAAATGAAAAATACGTAGTATATGGGATTGAAACAGAATTTACATAAGCTAAAGGAAAAATACAAGGGCACCAAAATGGCCCCTGCCTTCAATGCACTGCATACCTTTTTATATACGCCGAATGAAACTACGCATTCCGGTTCGCACGTACGCGCTGCGGACGATTTGAAGCGTACGATGAACACGGTAATCATGGCTCTTATTCCGTGTTTGATTTTTGGAATATTCAATGCCGGATATCAGCATTATGCCGCCATTGACAACACGTTGCGTTTGGATCCGTTAGGGAATTTCTTTACTTGGGACAACTTCATTTTAGGGGCTTGGAACGTTTTGCCGTTAGTGATCGTTTCCTATGGAGTGGGTCTTGGCGTAGAATTCATTTTCGCCATCATAAAAAAACATGAAGTAGAGGAAGGCTATTTGGTAACGGGAATGCTCGTGCCACTTATCGTTCCCATCGATATTCCGCTTTGGATGCTTACCGTTGCGGTAATTTTCGGGGTGGTTATCGGGAAGGAAGTTTTCGGGGGAACGGGGATGAACATCCTGAACCCAGCGCTTACAATCCGTGCCTTTTTGTTCTTCGCCTATCCAACTTGGATGAGCGGTGATAAAGTGTGGGTGCACGGGGCGCAAGCAATGACCGGACAGCCGGATGCAATTTCCGGGGAAACAATTTTGGGAAGTTTGGCCCAAAACCAGGAACCTATTTATAGTACTTGGGATATGTTTTGGGGCTTTATTCCGGGCTCTGTCGGCGAAACATCAACTTTCCTAATTATTATTGGAGCATTGTTTTTAATTTTCACCAAAATAGGAAGTTGGAGAATTATGGTTTCTTCGGTTATTGGAGCAATCGTGATGGGATTGATATTCAACTACGCTGTTGAGACAAGTTGGATTCAGCAAAGCAGCAAGTTTTATGCATTGATGAGTGAACCTTTCTGGCAACACTTACTCCTCGGCGGTTTGGCCTTTGGTATAGTTTATATGGCGACAGATCCGGTTACGGCTTCGCAGACTAACAGAGGAAAATGGATTTATGGTTTCTTTATAGGTTTTATTTCCATAATGATACGGGTTTTCAATCCGGCCTATCCGGAGGGAGTAATGCTGGCCATTTTATTGATGAACGTATTTGCACCTACCATTGACCATTATGTGGTTAAAGGAAACATAAACAAGAGAATGAAACGATTAAAAGCTAAAACAGCGTAGCTATGGCAAAGTTTACCGATAAAAATTCATATACAATATTGTTTTCAGTAATAATGGTATTGGTCGTTGGCAGCCTTTTAGCGGGGATTGCACAGGGACTGCGCGAAAAAATTTCTGAAAACGAACGTTTTGAAAAACAACAAAACATTCTTTACGCGATGGGCGTAGACAACAATGAAGACGCTGGGAGCGTAAATTTTATTCCTATCACCGAAGTTGAAGAAACTTTTCATAAATACATTAAAAAACAACTAGTAATTCAAGGAGATAAAGTTACCGAAGATCCAAATGCATATTTAATAGATATAAAAAAGGAAGAGTCACTTGCTAAAAATCCCGATTACAAAAGAAGACTTCCATTGTTTGTTGGCGAGAAGGATGGCCAGACACTATATATAGTCCCTCTATGGGGAAAAGGACTTTGGGATGCCATTTGGGGCTATGTTTCCTTAAATAAGGATATGGTTGTGGAAGGTGTATTTTTTGATCACAAAGGGGAGACTCCCGGACTTGGAGCCAATATTAAGGAACGTTTCTTTATGGACGATTTTAAGGGCGAACAAATTATGAATGAGGGAGATTTTGAAGGCATCACTGTTGCAAAAGGCAATAATGATCCGTTGAATGAAAGAAAAGATGATCAAAAGGTAGATGCAATTGCAGGATCTACAATTACTGGAGATGGTATATCAGCAATGATTAAAAAAGACATTGCCCAATATATTCCTTATTTGGAAAAATTAAAAAACGCACAGTAGTATGGCACTTATATCAAAAAAGGACAGCAGGTTAATTTTAGACCCATTGGCAGATAATAACCCTATTACCGTTCAGGTTTTGGGTATTTGTTCAGCATTGGCTATTACCGCTCAATTGAAAGCTTCTATAGTTATGGCGCTTTCGGTAATGGTTGTTTTGGGCGTTGGAAACGTAGTGATATCACTTTTACGAAACGTTATTCCTGGAAAAATCAGGATTATTGCACAGCTTGTAATCGTGGCAGCCTTGGTTATTGTAGTGGACCAAGTGCTAAAAGCGTTTGCGTATGAATTGAGCAAGCAGCTTTCGGTATTCATTGGGCTTATTATTACCAACTGTATTATTATGGGGCGTTTTGAAGCTTTCGCTTTGGCTAACAAACCTTGGCGTTCTTTCCTTGACGGAATTGGTAATGCCGCAGGTTACGGACTTATTTTGATAATCGTAGGTTTCTTTCGCGAACTTTTGGGCTCGGGAACTCTTTTGGGCTTCAAGGTTTTGGGAGACCCAATAGCAAAAACAGGGCTTTATGCAATTGGGTATGAGAACAACGGATTTATGTTGCTATCGCCAATGGCGTTGATTGTTATCGGTATCATTATTTGGGTACAGCGTTCAAGAAACAAAGCATTAATAGAGGAATGATTCAGTTGGCAGTGCTCAGTACGCAGTACTCAGTACTCAGTAATCAGTACGCAGTACTCAGTACTCAGTAATCAGTATGTAATGATTGCCTTTAAAAAAAATCATTTGATTTGGCTATGTATATTTTTGAAATTTCTAGGAAGTTCCCAAAGGAAGAAAAATATTCCTTGACAGATCAGATTAGAAGATCCTCAAGGTCGGTTTGCGCCGCAATTGCTGAATCTTATGGAAAACGGAGATACCCGAAACATTATGTTAGTAAATTAACAGATGCAGATTCAGAAAATTTAGAAACACAAACATGGGTGCAATTTGCTTTAACATGTAATTATATAACTAAAATTGAACATAACGAATTATTAATAAAGAGTGAAGAAGTAGGCAAATTGTTAAACTATATGATGAATCATCCAGAAAAATTTGGAGTTACCTCATAACTGATTACTGACTACTGATATACTGAATTACTGAACAAATGGAACACATAGAGTTATTTTTTAAATCGATCTTTATAGACAACATGATATTTGCCACTTTCCTTGGAATGTGTTCTTATCTTGCTGTTTCCAAAAAAGTTTCCACTGCTGTGGGTCTTGGTGCTGCCGTAATATTTGTACTTGCGGTTACCGTTCCCATTAACTGGCTTTTAGATCAATACCTTCTTAAAGACGGTGCATTGGTTTGGCTTGGGGAAGAATATGCAGATTATAATCTGGGTTTTCTTTCCTTTATTCTTTTCATTGCAACCATTGCAACTATGGTGCAATTGGTAGAAATTGTGGTTGAAAAATTTTCGCCTTCCCTTTATAACTCTTTGGGAATCTTTCTTCCATTAATCGCCGTAAACTGTGCAATTTTGGGAGGATCCCTGTTTATGCAATCCAGAGATATCCCCACTCTGGGATTAGCTTTAAATTATGGCGTCAGTTCAGGAATTGGATGGTTTTTGGCAATTTTGGCCATTGCCGCCATTCGTGAAAAAATACGATATTCAAACGTTCCCGCCCCTTTAAGAGGCTTGGGAATAACATTTATTATCACTGGCTTAATGGCCATAGGTTTTATGAGTTTTGGGGGAATGCTAACCGGGGGAGATGAAGAAAACCCGGCGTTGGATTCCGATCCCGCAAATATTGGGATAAAGACCGAAGAGATTCAAAAGGAAAATGCAGAAGAAACCAGCCCCACGGTTTCAGTGATAGAAGTTCAACATTAACGGAGCAATAATATGTTTTTAGAAATAAGCACACTCGGAGTTATAACAGTAACCGTCATCGCCCTTTTGGTCCTGACATTGCTTTTGGTGGCCCTATTGTTATTCACAAAAGAGAAATTGGCACCCTCAGGTCCAGTAAAAATTACCATTAATGATGAAAAGGTAATCGAGGTCCCTTCTGGGGGTTCGTTACTTTCTACTTTGGGCGGCGAAAAAATATTCCTTCCTTCTGCTTGCGGGGGCGGTGGAACCTGTATCCAATGTGAATGCCACGTGCTTTCCGGTGGTGGGGAAGCCCTGCCCACGGAAACACCACACTTCACCCGTAAACAATTAAAAGAGGGTGTTCGCTTATCCTGCCAAGTAAAAGTGAAGCAGGACATGAACATCCAAATTCCCGAAGAAGTTTTTGGAATTAAAAAATGGGAAGCTACTGTGGTACGTAATTATAACGTAGCCTCTTTTATTAAGGAATTTGTGGTGGAAATCCCTGAGGAAATGAACTATAAAGCGGGCGGATACATCCAGATTGAAATCCCGCCCTGTGAAATCAAGTTTGAGAATATGGACATCACCGCACACCCTGAAGAACACGACAGGCCGGATAAATTCCAGGAAGAGTGGGACAAATTCAAACTTTGGCCGTTGGTAATGAAAAATACCGAAATCACCGAGAGGGCCTACTCAATGGCTTCATATCCTGCCGAAGGTCGCGAAATTATGTTGAACGTTCGGATTGCCACCCCACCGTTTGACCGTGCAAAAGGCGGATGGATGAACGTAAATCCCGGGATTGCTTCTTCTTATATTTTCAATTGCAAAGAAGGCGATAAGGTAACTATCTCTGGGCCTTTTGGTGAGTTCTTCATCAACCCTTCCGAGGCCGAAATGCTATACGTGGGCGGTGGGGCTGGAATGGCACCCATGCGCTCGCATCTTTACCATCTTTTCAGAACCCTAAAAACGGGAAGAAAAGTAACCTATTGGTACGGCGGGCGGTCAAAAAGGGAACTTTTCTATTTGGATCACTTTAAACAATTGGAAAATGAATTCC
>JBEBRF010000146.1:0-5391 GCA_040394975.1 Aequorivita soesokkakensis | reverse complement strand
CCAATAGCCAATAGCCAATAGCCAATAGCCAAAAATATGAAAGAAAATATAGTAGATGAATTTAACGCTTACCGCGAAAAAATGAATGGGAAGATGCTGGATGACAACAACAAAATCATCAAGCGCATTTTCAATCTGGATACCAATGCCTATATGGAGGGCGCGCTTCCGAAGAAAACAAAGGAACTGCTGGGTTTGGGAAATTCATTGGTACTTCGCTGTGACGATTGCGTGCGCTACCACTTGGAGGAATGCCACAAACTGGGGCTGACCAAGGAGGAAGTGGTTGAAGGAATGGGCATTTCACTTCTTATTGGCGGCACCATAGTCATCCCCCATTTGCGAAGGGCTTTTGAATATTGGGAAGCATTGGAAGAGAAAGAATAATTATTAATTTTATCTTGTAAGCTCAAAAATAATTTAACCACAGAGGCAAAGAGGGCACAAAGAAAGAAACTGATTATGACCGAAAATGAGCTTTCTTCCAAAATTATAGGTGCGAGTATTGAAGTCCATAAACAACTTGGACCTGGATTGTTGGAAAGTACTTATGAGGTTTGTTTAGCGCACGAGTTAAAATTGATAGGGTTAAATGTAAATCAACAAGTTCCACTACCTGTAATTTATAAGGATATTCAACTCAATGCCGGGTATCGTATAGATATGATTGTAGAGAACAAAATAATTATTGAAATTAAATCTGTGGATGCTTTGGCTCCTATACATACAGCTCAAATATTGACTTATTTAAAACTGAAAGATTTAAAATTAGGTCTCTTAATCAACTTTAACGAAGTGAAAGTTGTTGATGGCATTAGAAGAATAATAAATGGATACCTATAAACTCTGTGGCCTTTGTGTCTCTGTGGTGAAATTTATATCATAAGCGAAGTTTAAAAGAAAAATTAGAATGAAGCTAAAAGCCGAAAATTTAATGAAGTCCTATAAAGGCCGAAAGGTTGTAAAGGGGATTACCGTAGAGGTTAACCAAGGCGAGATCGTGGGTTTGTTAGGGCCAAATGGCGCCGGAAAAACCACTTCCTTCTATATGATAGTGGGCCTCATAAAACCCAACGGGGGACAGATTTTTCTGGAAGGCACCGAAATTACCAAATACCCAATGTACAAACGGGCACAGAACGGCATTGGCTATTTGGCGCAGGAAGCATCGGTTTTTAGGAAGTTGAGCGTGGAGGATAATATTTTGAGCGTTTTGCAGCTAACCAAACTTTCCAAAAAAGAACAGCGCGACAAGATGGAATCACTGATTGAGGAATTTGGCCTCGGGCATATCCGCAAAAACCGGGGCGATCTGTTGAGCGGCGGCGAAAGAAGACGTACCGAAATTGCACGCGCCCTGGCCACAGACCCTCATTTTATTCTATTGGACGAACCCTTTGCGGGCGTGGATCCGGTGGCGGTGGAGGATATTCAACGCATCGTGGCCCAACTTAAAAATAAAAACATCGGCATTCTTATTACAGACCACAACGTGCAGGAAACCCTTGCCATAACTGATAGAACCTATTTGATGTTTGAAGGAAGCATCCTTAAACACGGTATTCCCGAAGAACTCGCCGCCGATGAAATGGTGCGGAAAGTATATTTGGGCCAAAACTTTGAGCTTCGGAAGAAAAAATTGGAGTTTTAAAAAGCCCCCTAACCCCCAAAGGGGGAAATTCAGCTTTTATTATATCCCCTAATTCAGGAATAATTTATTCCTGTTTGGGTATTTCTTTGAAAAACTCTTAAATAAATATTCGCGTATTCTGGAAGAGTTTTTTTACTTCGAGGCTTTCCAAAATATTGAAAGCACTATATAAAGAAGAATTATAAACGGGATGGCCAAAAACTTCAGCAGTACCAACAGCACTGCACAAAGTATTAAAAACACATAACGCACGGCGTTGCTTCTAAAATCCCAGGTTTTGAATTTTAAGGCGAAAAGGGGGATTTCGGCATTCAAAAGTATGCAACTCAGCAAGGTCATTCCTATTAAAAACCACGGGTTCAATATAACCTCTTGTGCCAGATCGGAAAACTGGAACTCCAATATCAACGGCAGGCTCAGGATCAACAGCGCATTTGCCGGGGTGGGCAACCCAATAAAGCCAGTAGTTTGGCGCGTGTCCACATTAAACTTTGCCAGCCGGTATGCAGAACCTATCACGATCATCAACCCTATGAGCGGCATATAATTCATAAACCCCACGTTCCAACCATCCAATGAAAATGTTTCGGTAAGGGTTTGCATCCTGTGGAAAAAGGAAAGATTCAACAACTGAAACATAACCACTCCCGGCGCCACACCACTTGTTATTACATCTGCCAAGGAATCCAGTTGCAGGCCTATTTCGCTTTGTGCTTTTAGTAATCGAGCGGCAAGTCCGTCAAAAAAATCGAAGAAAATTCCCAAGAAAACAAAGAATGAGGCCGTAATGAGATCTCCCGAACTGGCAAAGAGAATAGCCACACAGCCACACAGAATATTCAGGGAGGTGATGATGTTTGGAATTTGTTTTAGCATAGTGTTATATTGATAAGGTAAACGCTGCCCGACCCGACAAAATCCTGTTCTTTTAAATGAATTAAAAACTTTATGTAAAAATAGGAAAGTATTTTCGTCCTATGCTATCAATACACAATATGTGTATAAATTTAAAGTTTAGTATTTTGTAAAATAGTGTCATATTTGTCCAAATTTTTAGGCTTGAAAGAGAAACTTCTCCTCCTTTTACTATTTTTTACTGCCGCCCTAAGCGCCCAAACGGTGCGCAAGTATTCCAATGAATTTATGAACATAGGGGTTGATGCCGCCGCTTTCGGGATGAGCAATGCCGTTGTGGCCTCCTCTGCCGATGTCAATTCGGGATATTGGAACCCTGCCGGGCTGGTGGATATTGAGGACAAACAAATTTCACTGATGCACGCCTCCTATTTTGCCAATATCGCCAATTATGATTATGCCGCCTTCGCTATGCCATTGGACGAGCGTAGTGCCGTGGGCCTTTCGGTGATCCGCTTTGGGGTTGATAATATTTTGAACACCACCCAGTTGATCGACGACGAGGGGACCATAAATTATGACCGAATCAGTAAATTCTCCACCGCCGATTATGGGTTTACCTTTTCCTATTCCCGCAGGCTACCACTGGATGGGCTGAACTATGGGGTAAATGCGAAGGTGATCCGTCGCGTTATTGGCGATTTTGCTTCCTCTTGGGGCTTTGGGCTGGATGCGGCAGTGCAGTTTAAATCGGATAAATGGATGTTCGGGATTATGGCCCGCGATATAACTACCACCTTCAACGCCTGGAGCATTGACAAAGAAAAGTTTGCGGAAATACAAGGCGCAGTTGATGGCCAAAATCAGGAACTGCCCGAAACTACGGAAATCACCATCCCAAAATTACAATTGGGAATGGCGCGCAAGTTTGTCTATCGCTATGATTTTTCGCTCTTGGCCGAGGTGGATCTCAACTTCCGCTTTGCGGAAACCAACGATGTTATTTCTACCTCCTTTGCAAGTATAACTCCGTCATTGGGCTTAGAATTTGGGTATATTGATATGGTTTACGTTCGTGGCGGCATTGGCAATTTTCAGAATATAAAACAATTGGACGGGAGCGATTCCGTGGGATTTCAACCCAATATTGGCGTAGGTTTCCGCTATAAAGGCATTCAAGTGGATTACGCCTTGACCGATATTGGAGACCAAAGCGCGGCCCTGTATTCCAATGTGTTTTCGTTGAAACTGGATTGGGAGATTTTTAGATGAAATTGAAAACGAAATTGAAAACGAAATCGAAATCGAAATCCTATAACCACGATAAAAGGACGAAAGGACGAAAGGACGAAAGGACGAAAGTTAAAAGCTTAAAGTTTAAAGTTTAAAGCAAAGGCTAAAAGCCAAGAGCGGAGAGCGAAAAGCCAAGAGCGAAGAGCGAAAAGCGAAAAGCCAAGAGCGGAGAGCGAAGAGCGAAGAGCGAAAAGCGAAAAGCCAAGAGCGAAAAGCTAAGAGCCAACGACCCAAAACCGACAACCGACAACCGATAACAGACAACCTGAACCAAAAACTAAATTTACGCGTGGCAAAAAAGTACCTTCTTTTTCTTCTTCTTTTAATAACCGTTAACGTTAGGGCGCAGTATGGTTCCCTCTCCCCTGCTGCGGAAATAAGTATCTTGACCATCGGTCCGGGGGCGGAGCTTTATGACAAGTTTGGTCACAGCGCCTTTCGAATCAAGGATGCGCCAAGCGGCATTGATGTGGTTTTCAACTATGGGGTTTACGATTTCAATACGCCTAATTTTTATACCAAATTCGCGCAGGGAAAATTGCTCTATGAATTAGGGGTAAGCTATTACCAACCCTTTTTCGAGTCGTATGTGGCCCAAAACCGCTGGATAAAGGAACAGACCTTAAATTTAAATCAGCAGGAAAAACAGGCTGTGGCAGATTTTCTTTGGAACAATGCGAGGCCAGAGAACAAAAAATATAAATACGATTTCTTTTTTGACAATTGTGCCACCAAAATCCGGGATGTCTTGCTGGAAGTAATGGGCGCCAAATTGGAATTTAAGGAAGATCATATAGACGAAGTGCTCACTTTCCGACAGCTTATTCAACGCAATTTAACCCTCAACAGCTGGGGAAGTCTGGGAATAGACGTTGCCCTTGGAGCCGTTATAGATAGAAAGGCAAGGCCCATAGACTATCAGTTTCTTCCCGATTATGTTTATAAGGGCGCCGCCAATGCCGTTATCCATAGCGATGGGGAGAGCCTGCCCTTGGTGCGCGACACAAAAATACTTTTTGAAAACACCCCCCAACCCCCAACCGGAAATTTTCTGTTGAGTCCGCTTTTTGTGTTCGGGATCTTGGGGCTGTTGATCATTGGCATCACCTACAAGGATTATAAAAACAATAGCCGAACGCGCTTTCTTGATGCTTTTATACTGTTTGCTACCGGGTTGATCGGGATTCTTCTCTTGCTGCTTTGGTTTGCTACGGACCATACCGCCACGGCCAACAACTACAATCTGTTATGGGCCTTCCCCATGTCCCTATTCTTAGTATTTGCGATTTCAAAAAAGCAGGTATCGCCAAAACTGAGACGTTACATTTTATTGCTCTTGCTGCTGCTACTTTTATTATCAATCCATTGGATTACCGGAGTACAGGTGTTTGCGATTGGGCTTTTGCCATTGTTAGTGGCGTTGGGGATACGGTATGTTTATTTGATGAAATATTTGATTGACGATTGACGATTGACGATTTACGATTTACGATTTCGGATTTCGGATTTCAGATTTGGGATTTATTATTTCTTATTTGGGATTTGGGATTTGGGATTTCGTATTTCATATTTCGTATTTCATATTTCGTATT
>JBEBRF010000145.1:0-5446 GCA_040394975.1 Aequorivita soesokkakensis | reverse complement strand
GAGTTATGAGTTATGAGTTATGAGTTATGAGTAAAAATAATCTAAAAATCCAAAAATATGTCAGATAACACAGAAGAAACAGTTCGCATTTATACCGGGTCAGATGTGATGGCCTCGGGATTGGTAGCAAGATTGGAAGAAGCAAATATTACCCCAATACTCCGCGATGACGAGCAGAGTGGCGTTATGTTTGGCTCCGGAAGTAAATTTGACGATCAAGTGCGTGTTTTTGTCCGCAGGGATGAATTGGCTATCGCGCAGCCCATAGTGGATGCATTTATTCAAGAAACCGAATAATAAATTGCTATGTCTGAAACCCAACGAATTTACACAGGGCCCACATTAATTGCGAAGGGATTGGTAGCCCGTTTGAATGCAATTGGCATCAGCCCCATTGAGCGCAACGACCATGATAGCAGTTTAATGGCGGGATTTACAATGGGAATTGCCAACCAAACCATGGTTTTTGTTCGAAAAGATGAATTGGAAAAAGCCCAAGCAACTATTGATGAATTTCTAAAAGACATCGCCGGTTGATTGACTAATTCACCCCAACGCCATACATTTTTTCACGCAGTTCCTTTATTTTCTTATCGCCCATATATTCATCAAACGTCATATAACGATCTATTGCCCCATTTGGAGTCAATTCTATAATGCGGTTTCCCACGGTTTGCGCAAATTCGTGGTCATGGGTGGTGAACAAAACGGTTCCTTTAAAGTTTTTCAGTGAATTGTTGAAAGCCGTGATCGATTCCAAATCAAGGTGGTTTGTGGGTTCATCCAGCATTAGCACGTTGGCGCGCAGCATCATCATCCGGCTGAGCATGCACCGCACCTTTTCGCCTCCGGAAAGCACATTGCTTTTTTTCAACGCTTCCTCACCGCTGAAAAGCATTTTCCCAAGAAAACCGCGCAGAAAAACTTCCTCGCGCTCCTCCTCGGTTTTGGCGTATTGCCGCAACCAATCCACTAATGACAAATCATTCTGAAAAAATTCCTCATTGTCCAGCGGCAAATAGCTTTGGTTTGTGGTTATTCCCCATTGAAATGAACCGCTATCGGGTTGTTGGTGGCCGTTCAAAATTTCATAAAAAGCAGTGGCGGCGCGTGAATCTTTTGAATAAATTACCACTTTATCGCCTTTTGCTAAATTTATATCCACATTCTTAAAAAGAACATCTCCATCAACCGAAGCGGAAAGGTTTTCTACATTCAAAATTTGATCGCCGGCCTCGCGCTCCCGTTCAAAAATAATGGCGGGATAGCGGCGGCTTGAGGGCTTAATTTCTTCAACATTCAATTTTTCGAGCATTTTTTTGCGGGAAGTTGCCTGTTTGCTTTTTGCCACGTTCGCGCTGAAACGCATAATAAATTCCTGAAGTTCCTTTCGCTTTTCGTCAGCTTTTTTGTTTTGCTGCGCGCGCTGGCGGGCGGCCAATTGGCTGCTTTCATACCAAAACGTGTAGTTGCCGCTGTAATGGTTTATCTTCCCAAAATCTATATCGCTGATGTGTGTGCAGACCGAATCCAAAAAGTGGCGGTCGTGCGAAACTACAATGACGCAATTGTCATAATTTGCCAAAAAGTTTTCGAGCCACGTGATGGTTTCATAATCAAGGTCGTTTGTGGGCTCGTCCATTATCAGCACATCGGGATTTCCGAAAAGTGCCTGTGCCAAAAGTACGCGCACCTTTTGTTTTCCGTCCAAATCACCCATCAACATATAATGGAGGCTTTCATCAATTCCAAGGTTTGAAAGCATTGCGGCTGCATCGCTATCGGCATTCCACCCGTTCATTTCTTCAAAAGCTACTTGAAGCTCGCCAATTTTTTCGGCGTTTTCATCCGTATAATCTTCGTACAGTTTGTCAATTTGGGTTTTTATGGAAAATAATTCCTTATTTCCGCGCACTACGGTTTCAAGCACCGTGAATTCATCATAAGCATTGTGGTTCTGCTCAAGGACAGACATTCGTTTTCCCTTTTCCAGATGTACATGGCCGGAGGTTGGATCCTGTTTCCCCGAAATTATTTTCAAAAACGTAGATTTTCCGGCGCCGTTGGCCCCGATAATACCGTATATATTGCCGGTGGTGAATTGAGTGCTCACCTCATCAAACAACACCCTTTTACCAAATTGCACCGAAAGATTGGAAACTGAAAGCATAATTTATAAATTTTGCGCAAAAGTAGCCAATTCAGCGATACCCCGAAAAGATTAACGTTTTAAAAGTTCTTTTAACCATCATTTAACAAAATGCCGCTCTTAGCTCTAATACATTTGCTTGTTAATCCAAAATGGAAGCTCGATTGTTTAAAAATATACTTCTTGTTTTACTTCTATTTGTTTCATTACTCACCTCTTGTAATGATAAAGAAACAGAAACTATAAAATCCACATATATTGGTGGGCAAATAATAAATCCTACAGTTGATTATATTGTTTTCAACAAAGGCAATCAGCTTTTGGATACCGTGAAGCTGGATGCCAACAACTTTTTTCATTACCGTACAGATAAAATAAAGACTGGGCTATATTTCCTAAAACACGGAGAATCCCAAGTTTTTTTCATTGAGCCCGGTGATAGCCTGCTTATTCATGTTAATACTATAGATTTTGATGAATCCTTGGCCTATTCCGGTAAAGGCGGCGAGCAGAACAATCTGCTGATAGAACTTTATCTGCTCAATGAAATTGAAAACCAAACATTGCCCAAATGGTATGCCTTAAATTCCACCGAATTTGAAAAAAAGATAGATTCGCTTCGGGATCGGAAAATTCAACATTACAAAGAGTTTTTGGAAAACAACAAAATTGATGAAAGGTTTGAGGATGTGGCCATGGCCAATATAAATTATGATCACTATTCCAAAAAAGAGATGTATGCAGCGGCCAATAGACGGAATGCCGATGCACTGGGCAAGGATTTTTTTGCATATAGAAAGCAAATAGATTTTGATCAAAACGAACTGAAATACTACTATCCCTATTATCGGTTTATGAATCGGTACTTCGAAAACTTGGTCTGTGCCGAAATTGGCGATGGAACGTCCATAGACCGTTATTCATTTGATTATAATCTGAAAAAAATAAAGATTATAGATAGCGTTGTGACCTCAGATTCCCTGAAAAATAGTTTGCTCCGTTATAATGCAATGTGGTATTTACTGAATTCCAAGAACGCCGATGAGGAAACAGCGTTTTTTGAATGGTATGCCAAATTGAATACCGATAAAAAGAATCTCGAAGAGGTCCGGAAACTTTATGAGGCGTCTGTGAAACTCACTTCGGGCAATCCAATTCCTAAGATTGCGTTGGTGAACACGGACAACGTGCTGGTGAGTCTTGAGGCCATCATCACTGCGCCAACGGTTGTTTATTTTTGGACCGGACATTCGGCTTCACAATATAAAAACATCCACAACCGGGCGGCGGAGCTTAAGGCAAAATATCCCGAATATGATTTCTTGGCCATCAACACTGATACCCACTTCAAAAAATGGAGGGAAACGGTCCGGAAGGCCAAATACAATCCCGAAACGGAATATCAGTTGGAAAACTTGGCCGATGCCGAAAAGAAACTCGTCTTGAACGCGATGAACAAAGTAATCATCGTGGACAAGGACGGCATTATCTTAGAAGGTAAAACCAATATGTTCCACAGTAATTTTGAGGAATTGCTCCTGGGTTATCTGAATAGATAGTATTTCTACTCCGCTTAGTAAACATTTTAGGGTGGCTGAGCGAAGCCGAAGCCTAATTTCCCTTTTTATAATCTTCCAAAAATTGTTTCAACCCGCTATCGGTAAGCGGATGTTTCAGCAATCCTTCTATGGAGGAAAGCGGCCCGGTCATTACATCGGCGCCAATTTTTGCGCAATTTATAACGTGCATTGTATGACGAACGGAAGCTGCAAGAATTTGGGTGTCGAAACCATAGTTGTCATAAATCAATCGAATGTCCGCAATCAATTCCAATCCGTCGGTTGAAATATCGTCCAAACGTCCAATGAATGGCGAAACATAGGTTGCGCCAGCTTTTGCAGCCAACAACGCCTGTCCCGCGGAAAAGACCAAGGTACAATTGGTACGGATTCCGTGGTCGGTAAAATATTTTATGGCTTTTACCCCTTCTTTTATCATTGGGACTTTTACCACAATTTGAGGATGAAGTTCGGCAAGCTCCTCGCCTTCTTTTACCATTTCTTCAAAATCGGTGGCTATAACTTCAGCGGAAACATCGCCATCCACAATGTTGCAGATGTCAACATAATGTTTCAGGATATTGTTTCGGCCGGTAATTCCTTCCTTCGCCATCAAGGATGGATTTGTGGTAACGCCATCAAGCACGCCCAGGTCTTGCGCTTCACGGATTTGGTCAAGGTTTGCTGTGTCGATAAAGAATTTCATAGGAATAGTTTCAGATTATTTTTTGTAAAAATAGGGAAGAAATTATCGTTTGAATTGGGTTGTTTATAAAGATTGATAAGTTAAAGTGACTTAAAAAATTATTTAGCGGAACAATTCATTCATATCAACTTTTGTCTTTATTATTTCTTTTTTAAATCCTTTTTTGAAAGCTGGATATATAATTAATAGAAAAGCAAACGGCAAAAGCATCAGCCACTCAAATCTTTTTTCAGCTACAATAAAATAAATTGAAACCATAGAACCAACAACACTCAAAAAGATAAAGAAGCCTGTAATTAAGTGACTGATTTTTGAAACCTTAAACTCCAAATCAATCGAATAATCATCAATAATTCCAAAAATTACAGGTTGCCAAGAGCCATTTTCGCCATAAATATGTTTATGTTGAATTTTGAATTCATTTTCGATAATGATCCCTTCATATAATTTTTTTGGCTTTTTTGTGTGTCTTTTTCGGAAGGTAGAATTATTTATTGAAATGTTTTGCTGAAATCTTTCAATTATTTCGAATTTATCCAAATTCGTTTTTAATTGAAATCTTTCAATAGGATAAATTTTAAGCAATGCCATAAAAAAATATAAAGTAATTTACTTCAACCCATAATGCCTCAAAAGCATCCGTTCATATACCTTATCGGGCAAAATACGTTTCAACACAATTGAAAATTTCTGTATCGGTGCGCCCACTTTGTAGTGTATTTTCGGGTTTGTATTTTCAATTATTTGGTGTACCGCCTTTGCCATTTTCATTGGGTCGCCACCATTATCAACGTGCTCGTTCATCATTTTCAGCGTATTTCCGTAATCTTTTTTATAGGGCGAATTTTCCAAAACCGGAGCGTGATAGCGGCCTGCGGCAATATTGGTAGCAAAATCGCCCGGAGCAATATTCGTCATTTTTATTCCGAATTGCATCGTTTCCATCCGCATCGCTTCAATGGTAATTTCCAACGCAGCTTTTGTGGCGGAATAAATTCCGCGGTACGGAAGCCCCATATAGCCCGCAATGGA
>JBEBRF010000144.1:0-5459 GCA_040394975.1 Aequorivita soesokkakensis | reverse complement strand
AAATCGGTTTGGGAAATTTTTTCTTCGGAAGTGTTTTTGCAACTTATAATTGCAAGCGCTAAAATGAAGGTAAATGCTATTTTTTTCATAGCTAATTTTTTTTTGAAGATACTAAGAAAGAAGTATTTGCCGATTATTTTTAGGGTTTTTTATGAAATAATATCGCTCACCAAATATGCAATTGCCTTTCCCACTTGATTTGGAAAAATCCCCGCAGATGGCGATCCTTCACAAATATGAAGATAACTTGCATTTGAGTTTTTTGAAAAATAAGAAACAAATTTTCGACCTTCATTCAAGGAAAATCCGCTCGGCGAAATGGCGCTGCAGCCCATCATTTCAATGGCGTCCAGATCCAACTCGATTCCAAAATTTTCACTGCAACAGAAATTTTCAGCTTCGTTTAAAGCTTCGGAAAAGGTTTGTTTTTGTTGAATGGAAATGTCTTCAAATAGATTGAATTTTACCCTTTCGAAATTTTTTTCAATTGCAGTGAAAACCGATTCCGAAGTATAATTTTGGTGAAGCCCGAATATGAAATATTTCTGCAAAAAACCATCCTCAAAAGCATACGAAAAGCCATTACCGCTGTGACGGTGCTCCAACGAACGAAAATCGGTATGCGCATCAAAATTGATGCAGTTTATTGATTTTTCCAAAGCTTCGGAAGTACCCTTTAAATTCCCGTAACTATTGTTGTGTCCGCCGCCGATGATTATGGGAAACTTGCCGGAATCTATAATTAATTTTACTATTTCGGAAACTTTATGGTCCAATTGCGAAACCAATTCCCCCAAAATTTCAACCGAATGTGCTTTTTCTTTGGAAATTTCTTCGGCTTGTTCCATTTGCCGGTCGCAATCAATTTCGCCTAAAAGAATTACATTTTCAGCATTGGTTAAATGGTTGTGCTGAATGTTCAAAAGATTTCCCAGCGCGGCTTCCCAAGCTTTTGAAGTTCCCGGATTGCCATAGTTTGCGCGCACGCCAATATCTTCGGGAATCCCCAAAAGCACATATTTTGCAGGATTATTTCTTAAATTTTCGAGCGTTTCGACAAAGGAAACTTTTTCGCCAAACTTAGTTTCCCCACCCCTTTTTTTTAGGAAAGGAAAAATATCTTTTTTGGAATAAATTTTCAGCAGACTCATTTTATTTCCTTTCCATTTAGGATTACAGCATCAATCAAATTACTGCCGAAAGCATACGGCAAATACCCGTAGGACGGAATGGGTTTTGTAATGATCAGGTTTGCCAATTTTCCACGGGTGATGCTGCCGTGGGTTTTGCTCAATCCCATGGCATACGCGCCATTTATTGTTGCCGCGTTTATGGCTTCTTCGGGCGTTAAACGCATTTTTATGCAGGCTGTGGCGACTACAAAATTCATATTTCCGCTGGGCGTGGAACCGGGATTGTAATCTGTGGCAAGTGCCAAAGGCAGCCCGGCATCAATTATTTTTCGCGCTGGCGTGTACGGAATGCTTAAAAAATAGGAGCAGGAGGGAAGCGCGACGGGCATCGTTTTGCTATTTTCCAACGCTTCCAAATCTTCATCGGTCAAGATTTCCAAATGATCAACGCTCAAAGCGTTGTGTTTTACCGCCGCCGCAATTCCACCAATGGAATTGAATTGATTCACGTGCACTTTTGGAATGAGGTTGTATTTTTTTCCTTCGGAAAGAATCCGTTCCATATCTGCCACCGAAAAATAGCCTTCTTCGCAGAAAACATCCACATATTCCGAGAGCTTTTCTTCCGCTATTTTCGGAAGCATTTCCTGGCAGAGCAAATCCAAATAACCGTCTTTGTTGTTTTTAAATTCCGTGGGAATTGCATGCGCCCCCAAAAATGTGGTTTTAATTGTGATAGGATATTCTTCCGATAGTTTTTTGGCAACCCGAAGCATTTTCAGTTCGGCTTCCGTTGTAAGTCCGTACCCGCTTTTTATTTCGATCGCGCCCGTTCCGAGACGCATTACTTCTTCCAAACGAGTGGCAGATTGATGGTATAAATCCTCTTCCGAAGTTTGCTGCAGTTTCTTTGCGCTATTCACAATTCCGCCACCTTTTTCTGCGATTTGTTGATAGGACAATCCATTAATTCGGTCAACAAATTCCTGCTCGCGGTTTCCGGCATAAACAAGATGGGTGTGGCTGTCGCACCAGGCCGGAAGCACAATTTTGCCGAGGCAATCAATGGTTTTAAAACCTTCGTGCGGGCCCATTTTATCCATAGTTCCGTAATCTTCAATTATGCCATGGTTTATAAAAACCCAAGCGTTTTTGAGCGTTGGGAGTACTTTCATCTCCATTCCGCTCAGTTTTATGGGAGCGGTTTCCCGAACTTGTAAAAGTTCTTTTATGTTTACCAGTAAAAGTTTCATTCGCGTACGTCTATTTCTGAAATTAAAGTATCGCCAAAATATAATTCTCCGGCGGTCAATTCATTTGGAACCACAAAAAATATATCAAGCACATTTTTATCTATAGTATTTGGGCGAAAATAAATGGTATGGATTATTGGTTTTCGGTTTGTTCCAAAATTCAGTGCTATCGGGCAGTCCTTGTAACCAGTGACGGCATAGTCTCCAAAAGTATTCGGGACCGAGGGATCGTAGTTTGCAAAAATGGGCTTTTCAGATTCGTTGTCCGTCAAAATCTGAAAACCTTTGGACCGGAAAAAAGTAGCGAAATAAATTTCTGAAATGCTGAAACGTGCTTTAAATTCGTTGTTTACGAGCGAAAGTTTGTTTGGATCAAAAATGGTTTCCTCTCCATCGCGGGATTTTATTTTAAGCCGAATTTGAACCCTTTTGTTGTCCTTTCCGGAATTGACCATATAAGACGAACCCCCAAATTGAACCGATAGCACGCCTATTTTTCGTGCTTTCACCATTTCCATTGAAAGGTTGGTTCCGGGGATTTCAATTTGGCTATTAACGGTGAAATTGAATGCAAAAAGAAATAATAAAACAAGAAGCTTTTTCATTTTATAAAGATAGAAAAACTAAACTCCAAATTAGAAGTGCCAAATACCAAAATAAAAAGTAATTCTTTAAAATGCCAATCTTAAATATGGTTGCTTTGGAATTTAAAATTTGGAATTAATTTGGGATTTGGTTTTTGATATTTTGGATTTTCTTATCAGTAATTTATACCTTTAAGCACCTTGAAAAATTTATATTAAATGAAATCGAAAAATATAGGAATCAACACTATCTGTACCCACGTGGGCGAGGTGGAGGACAAGCAATTTAAAGGCGCCATTTCGCCGTTGTATATGTCCAGCAGTTATGCGTATGAAGATGTGGACGTGAAGCGTTATCCGCGCTATTTCAACACACCTAACCAGGAAGCGCTTTGCAAAAAAATAGCGATGCTTGAAAAGTGTGAATCCGCGCTTATCTTCGGAAGCGGAATGGCGGCTGTTAGCACAACAATGCTCGCGTTTTTGCACAAAGGCGATCACGTGGTTCTGCAGCAAACATTGTACGGCGGCACGTATAATTTTGTGGTGGAGGAATTCCATAAATTTGGGATTGAATATTCTTTTGCCGAAGGTTTTTCGGAAAGTGATTTTTCGGAAAAAATTCAAAAAAACACCAAAGTTATTTTTGTTGAAACGCCTTCAAATCCGTTGATGCGAATAACCGACTTGGAAATGATTTCAAATTTGGCGAAGAAACACGGAATTATAACAATGATTGATAACACGTTTGCTTCCCCGGTAAATCAAACCCCAGCAGATTTCGGGATTGACATTATGATACACAGCGCCACGAAATATATGGGCGGGCACAGTGATATTTTGGCGGGCGCGGTTGCCGCAAGTGAAAAGCACATAAAAATAATTTGGAACCTTGCAAAAAATCTGGGTGGAAGTCTCAGCGATTACACGGTTTGGCTGTTGGAACGAAGTATGAAAACGATGGTGCTGCGCGTAAAGGCCCAAAACAAAAATGCAAAAAAAATGGCGAAATGGCTTGAAAAACATCCTTTGGTAAAAAAGGTTTATTATCCCGGATTGAAAACCCATCCCGATCACGAACTTGCAAAAAAGCAAATGGGCGGTTATACGG
Organism: Aequorivita soesokkakensis; assembly: GCA_040394975.1. GTDB lineage: Bacteria > Bacteroidota > Bacteroidia > Flavobacteriales > Flavobacteriaceae > Aequorivita > Aequorivita soesokkakensis_A. Next base: position 1,378 of record JBEBRF010000144.1, on the reverse strand, counting down.
GAATGCTTTCCTTTGAAATAATTGAGTCTGCAAATGTGGGTGAATTTTTAAAAGCATTGAAAATGATAAAACCGTCCATGAGTTTGGCTGGCGTGGAATCTACCATTCTTTCGCCCGCAAAAACTTCGCACGCTTTGCTTTCTTCCGAAGAAAGAAATCGTCAGAATATTAGCGATGGTTTGCTTCGTTTTTCTGTGGGAATTGAGGAAGTGGAAGATATAATTGCCGATTTGGAAGGAGCTTTTATGAAATCGAAATCGACATCGAAATCGAAATCGAAATCGAAATCGAATTGAATTGAATTGAAAAACTGTTTTTATTTTTAGACATTTAACAATTACACAATTAAACAATTACACAATTAAACAATTTTTATGAAAATTGATATACTCGCCATTGGCGCCCACCCGGACGATGTTGAACTGGGCTGTTCCGCAACATTGGCAAAGGAAATTGCAAACGGGAAAAAAGTAGGTATTCTGGATTTGACACGCGGTGAATTAGGCACACGCGGAACGGCCGAAATTCGTGACAAAGAAGCGGAAAATGCCGCCAAGATTTTAGGAGTTAAGTTTCGACATAACCTTGAATTTTCGGATGGATTTTTGGTGAACAATGCCGCGTCACAACTTGAAATAATTAAAATAATAAGGAAATACCAACCAGAAATTGTGCTTTGCAATGCCATCGACGATAGGCACATTGACCACGGAAAAGCGAGTAAACTTGCCAGTGACGCGTGTTTTTTAAGCGGTCTGCAAAAAATTGAAACCATACACAACGGCAATCAGCAAAAGGCATGGCGGCCCAAATATGTTTATCATTACATTCAATGGAAAAATATTGAACCCGATTTTGTGGTAGATGTAACTGGGTTTTTGGAGAAAAAACTGGAAGCTGTGTTCGCCTATAAAAGCCAGTTTCACAAGAAGGAGGCCGATGAACCTGAAACGCCAATTTCCTCAACAAATTTTCGGGATAGTATTACTTATCGTGCGCAGGATCTGGGCCGGTTGATCGGCACTGAATATGGGGAAGGCTTTACCGTGGAACGCTATCCGGCGGTAAATTCCCTTTTCGATTTAATTTAATTTTCTTCAAAAAGAGTATTGCGCAGCCGTTAGAATTGGTTTATATTTGCGCCTGCTTAACGAAGTTGTGTTTTAAAAGCACAATAAATGGTGGTTGTAGCTCAGTTGGTTAGAGCGCTTGATTGTGGTTCAAGAGGTCGCCGGTTCGAACCCGGTCTTCCACCCAAAAAAAAATCCTCCCTTTTGGGGAGGATTTTTTCGTTTCAGGTTTCAGGTTGAAAGTTTCAAGTTTCAGGTTTCTGGTTTTAAGTTGTTGACCTATTTCTCTTTTTGTCGTGGTTCAAATT
>JBEBRF010000143.1:0-5534 GCA_040394975.1 Aequorivita soesokkakensis | reverse complement strand
CGAAAAACGAAAAGCGAAAAGAGAAAAGAGAAAAGAGAAAAGAGAAAAGGAATAAAACCAACTACTAACAATTACAAAAAAAAAAATGAGACGTGCAATTTTTCCCGGAAGTTTTGACCCCATAACCCTCGGGCATGTAGATATTATTAAACGTGCCCTCCCTTTTGTGGATGAACTCATCATTGCCATTGGCGTGAACGCGGACAAAAAAACAATGTTTTCTTTGGAAGAACGGATTCAATTTATTGAAAATACTTTTAAGGACGAAAAAAAAATCAAGGTGAAAAGTTATACAGGACTTACCGCCAAATTCTGTATTGACGAAAAGGCACAGTTCATAGTTCGTGGCCTGCGAAACACTGCCGATCTGAATTTTGAACAGCCCATTGCGCAGACCAATTTTCAAATGGCCAAAGTTGAAAGTGTTTTTCTCATCTGCGCGCCCGAGGTCTCAAACATCTCCTCCACCATTGTTCGCGACGTGATGCGGCACGGTGGCGACTATTCCGCTTTGGTTCCTCTTTCTGTCACTAAAAAGTAGGGCTTTAGCGCATCCCATGAAAAAACCCTTCCAGTTTCCTGAAAGGGTCTTTTGAAATTTTCATTTAAATGAATTAAAGCGCCGCGATATGCTTAGCCATATTCGATTTTAAATTGGAAGCTTTATTCGAGTGAATTATATTTTTCTTTGCCAATTTATCAATCATAGAAACCACATTTGGAAACATAGCCTCCGCTTCTTTCTTGTCAGAAAGCTCTTGAAACTTCTTCATGGCATTACGGGCGGTTTTATGCTGATAACGGTTACGCAAGCGTTTTGCCTCGTTGCTTCTAATTCTCTTTAATGCTGACTTGTGATTTGCCATTTTGTTTTTATTAAAATTCAATTTTTGTAGTCCGTAGGGGAATCGAACCCCTGTTACCAGGATGAAAACCTGGCGTCCTAACCCCTAGACGAACGGACCATTTTTATTTTTAAATGCGGATGCAAAAATACAACTATTTTTGAATGGCGCAAATCCTATATTGCTTTTTTCCGAAAAAATTAATAAGCTCGTGCAAATAGTACCTTTTGGCTTGACGGTGCTCCAGTAAAAATACAGTTTCCCGTCATGTTTTTACCCTCTAAAGGAATGCATCTAATTGTTGCCTTGGTTTCATTTTTCACCTTTTCTTCCGTAGCGGCAGTGCCATCCCAATGAGCCAGTATAAAACCTCCCTTAGTATCCAAAACCTCCTTAAACTCTTCATAAGAAGAAACCTCGGTTGTGTTATCGGCCCGATACTTGAGTGCTTTTTGGAAAAGATTCTGATGAATTTCATCCATCAGGGAAATTACCCTTTCCACAACATTTTCATTGTTGATAAATTCCTTTGAAAGCGTATCTCTTCGCGCCAGTTCGACGGTTCCTTTTTCTACATCTTTTGGGCCAATGGCAATTCTTACGGGTACTCCTTTTAGTTCGTATTCATTGAATTTCCAACCGGGTTTTTGAGTGTCGCGGTTGTCGTATTTAACACGTATTCCTTTGGAGCGCAACTCTTTCATCAACGCTGTGGCCACTTTATCTACCGAGGTGAACTCATCCTCATTTCTATATATGGGCACAATTACCACTTGGTCTGGCGCCAAATTGGGAGGCAAAACCAAGCCGTTGTCGTCGCTATGGGTCATTACCAAAGCGCCCATAAGCCTGGTGGAAACGCCCCATGAGGTTGCCCAAACATAGTCAAGAACGCCTTCCTTTGAAGTGAATTTTACATCAAATGCCTTTGCAAAATTCTGGCCCAGAAAATGGGAAGTCCCCGCTTGCAGCGCTTTTCCGTCTTGCATTAAAGCTTCAATGCAGTAAGTTTCGAGGGCACCGGCAAAACGTTCACTTTCGGTTTTTGTACCCCGAATAACCGGCATAGCCATGAAATTTTCCGCAAAATCTGAATATACATTCATCATTTGTTCCGCTTCAGCTATCGCTTCATCTTGGGTGGCATGGGCCGTATGGCCTTCTTGCCATAAAAACTCGGCAGTTCGCAAAAATAAACGGGTGCGCATTTCCCAACGCACTACATTTGCCCATTGATTTATTAAAAGCGGTAAATCCCGATAGGACTGGATCCACTTTCTATAGGTATCCCATATAATTGTTTCTGAGGTTGGGCGTACTATTAACTCTTCTTCCAGCTTAGCATCTGGATCTACGACAATTCCACTTCCGTCTTCGGCATTTTTCAATCTATAGTGTGTAACTACAGCGCACTCTTTTGCAAAACCATCCACATGACTTGCTTCTTTACTGAAATATGACTTTGGAATGAAAATTGGAAAATAGGCGTTCTGATGCCCCGTTTCTTTGAACATTCTATCTAACTCGGCCTGCATACGTTCCCAAATTGCATATCCGTAGGGCTTGATGACCATACAGCCACGAACCGCCGAGTTTTCGGCGAGATCTGCTTTGATTACCAGCTCATTATACCATTTAGAGTAATCTTCTTCCCTACTTGTTAAGTTCTTTGCCATGGTCTGGTGTTTGGCACAAATCTTGTGTCTATGTTAAATGATTAGTAATTGTCCACAAAACTACTTATTTTTATGAAGTTCAACAATAAAATTACCTTAGATATGTTTTCGAAATCTTTCAATATAAATAGCCTCCTTTTACTGCCATTTATGGGAGTCCTGCTGCTTCTGCTCTCCTCCTGTGGTGCTCAGAATACAGGCTATAACCAAAATGATGGTATCTACACATCCGGCAATAATGCGGATCGCAATGGTGGTGAAAATGAAGCAGATTCCTATGAAAAATCAAATTATTACAAACAATACTTCCAATCCAAATCCAATGCCTATGCCGATTTACCAGAAGAAGGCGCGATTTTTACTGATATTGATGCTTATTCAACCTCAGAGCGATTGGACGAGGATGGCAATATAATTATTGAAGAAAATTATAATAACGAAGGTTATGGTCCTTGGGGAAGTAATTCTGAAAGTGTAACTGTAAACATCTACAACACGGGTAGTTATGGTTTCTATAATCCGTATTATTACGGAGGTTACTGGGGCTGGGGTTATCCGTATTACGCATATCCAACGGCATACTGGGGCATAGGGTATGGGTATGGTTGGGGATATCCTTACTACGGTTACGGTTATGGTTATGGTTACGGCTATGGATATCCTTATTATGGATATGGATATTACAACCCTTACCATCATTATCCCTATTACAACAACGTTTCATACAATCGAGGAAGACGAAACACAGATTATTATAGACCGGAGAATCGTGGAAATTCAAACGTTTCTACTCGAAACTCGTCCTATAGCCGGTCTGAGAACGCGCGTCGCGTAAACAGCAACAATGTTCGTGCAAATACTACCCGTTCAAACCAAACTATTACTCGACCAAGTTCAAGCGAAAGAATTAGAAGTAACAGATCCAATACAACTCGAAATAACAGTTACTCAACGCCTCCACGAAACAACAATAGAACACGCAGTACCCCGAACACCAATTATTCTACCCCAACCCGCAGCAGCAACAATTCGGGTACAATTAGAAGTTCCGGAAACAGTGGCCGTTCCAACAGTGGCAACGTTAGAAGCAGTAGCGGAGGCCGAGGCGGCAGGGGCTAAGATTTTTCCCGATTTATTAATTACTTATTTAATGAAATGTCCAAGACCCATTTCCCAATAAAATGAAATGATACTTTGGGCATTTCTTCTATAAACTACGTTCTATAAAATAAAATATATGAAAAGAACTCTTCTACCCCTTTTAGCAGGCTTTTTCTGCATAACATTAAATTCCCAAAACATAGCGGACGGATTGCGTTACAGCACAGATCAACAGGTGGGCACCGCCAGATTCACCGCACTCAGTGGGGCCATGGGAGCCTTGGGAGGTGATTTCTCAGCCATCAATATTAACCCGGCCGGCGGAGCGGTTTTCCTGTCCTCAAACCTAATGCTATCTACCGCATTATTTGATGTCGAAAACAAATCAAATTATTTCAACAATACCGAAAAAAGCTTTTCGGGAAGCGCTGCTTTAAACCAATTTGGCGGCGCCTTTGTAAGGAATAATTCAAATGAAACCTCGACATTTAAAAAGTTTACCATTGCACTGAATTATAACACCACGCGAAGTTTGGACAATGAAGTTTACGCTGCAGGCACCGGCAATAATTCCATCGGAAGTTTCTTTTTGCAGCAAGCACAAGGTATTCCCTTAAACCTTCTTCAGTTACAACAGGGCGAAACCATCTCCAGCCGCTATGCAAACCTCGGTGAGTCACAAGGCACCCATGCCCAAAATGCATTTTTGGGCTATCACGGCTTTATTTTTGATCCTACCGATCCTTCCGACCCAGCGAACACGTCTTACATTTCGAACATTTCAAACGGTAGTTTCAACCAAGAATACATCAATCTATCACAGGGTTATAACAACAAGTTATCTTTAAATCTCGCCACACAAATTACCGAAAAATATTACCTCGGAATCAATTTAAACACACACACAATAAACTTTAAACAAGGTTCCTTTCTCCGTGAAACGAACAATAATCCAGGCTCTACCGTCACTGAAGTAGGTTTTGAGAATAACCTTTTTGTAAATGGGGTAGGAATTTCAGCACAGGTTGGCGCCATCGCAAAATTGGCGAATAATATTCGCCTCGGCATAGGTTTCGATTCGCCAACATGGTATCAAATTTCAGAAGAAACAACTCAATACCTCGAGTCCCGCCGAATGTTCGAAGGACAATCCCTCTATGCCCAAATAAACCCCGGGATTATTAATGTTTATGAAGACTACAGCCTGCGCACCCCTGCAAAAATAACCGCCAGCGCGGCCTACATCTTTGATCTAAGCGGATTCATCAGTGTTGATTATTCCTATAAAGATTATTCGAGCATCAAATTTAGCGATATATACAACTCCCACAATTCCTCTTTTTCCGGCTTAAACGCTGCCATTAACAATTCCCTAAAAGGCGTATCCACATTCAATGCGGGCGCAGAATATCGAATTAACCAACTTAGCTTAAGAGGAGGCTTCCATTATGAAGAAAGCCCCTACCAAAATACTGATATAGTCGGTGATTTAATTGGATTCTCAGTAGGAACTGGCTATAACTTTGGATTTTTCACCTGTGACCTTGCTTATTCAAGATCTGAACAAAGTCGAAATCAGCCATTATATGCCGTAGGCCTTACCGACACAGCGAAAATCGACTCCATATACAACAATTTCATTTTGTCTTTGGGCTTCAAATTCTAATTTTTATATCGAATTTCTAAAATAATCAAGTTCATTTCAAACAGTTTTACTCTAAAAATCACTCTGATATTTAGGAATAAAAAACAATATATTCCCTTCTTTGAAGAAATAAACTCGGAAATCAACACCTTTCAATTTTTAAACAAAAAGCCCCACTTAAAGTAGGGCTTTTGTTCTATAGAGATTAATTTCTTATTTATCGTTTTAGGGTAAAATGTCCTTTGAATTCCTTTGGCGCCCCGTCCT
>JBEBRF010000142.1:0-5622 GCA_040394975.1 Aequorivita soesokkakensis | reverse complement strand
TTCCGCCGTTGTCCTCGATTAGTTTTTTAAGTTCGTCGCGCGAAACTTTTGTGAACACGCCGGAAACGACAAACGTATTTCCTTTTAAAACATCGGTTTGGTTGGCAAGTTTTTCCGTCGAAATTTCAAGTTGCACGCCATACATCTTCAAGCGTTCAACGGTTGCAATATTTTCTTCGGAAGCGAAAAAGGAAACCACACTTTGGGCAATACGTTCGCCAATTTCATCAACGGTGGTAAGCTCTTCCTCGGAAGCATGCTGCAAAGCATCAATAGTTTTGTAGTGTTTTGCGAGTTTTTTTGCGACCGTTTCACCCACGTAACGTATTCCCAATCCAAAAAGTACACGCTCAAACGGTATTTGCTTCGAAGCTTCAATTCCTTTTACAATATTTTCGGCACTTTTCTGCGCCATTCTTTCCAACGGAATTATTTGTTCTTCTTTTAAAAGATATAAATCCGCATAATTATTTATCAAGCCATTGTTCACTAAAAGCGTAACGGTCTCGCCGCCCAACCCTTCAATATCCATCGCTTTCCGTGAAATGAAATGCTGGATTCGCCCAATAATCTGCGGCGGACACCCTTCTGCATTTGGGCAATAATGTTGCGCTTCGCCTTCATTTCGAATTAATTCCGTGCCGCATTCGGGACATTCGGTAATATAATTTGTCGGGTTTGAATTTGGGTCGCGAAAGGTAAAATCCACCCCAATTATCTTCGGAATAATCTCGCCGCCCTTTTCCACAAAAACAGTATCGCCCTCGCGGATGTCTAACTTTTCAATTTGGTCGGCATTGTGCAAAGATGCTCGTTTTACAATCGTTCCCGCCAATTCCACAGGTTCCAAATTTGCAACCGGCGTAATCGCGCCCGTTCGTCCAACTTGATAGGTAATTTGCCTTAAAATTGTGGAAACCTGTTCGGCCTTAAATTTATACGCCATCGCCCAACGCGGCGATTTTGCGGTGTAGCCAAGCTCTTCCTGCAGTTGCAAATTGTTCACTTTTACTACAACCCCATCCGTTTCATACGGCAATTCGTGGCGGTGGATATCCCAATAATTTACGAATTCCAAAACCTCATCCAGATTTTTGGCGAGCTTTGCCGCTTCCGGAATCTTAAAGCCCCAATCGCGCGCTTTTTGCAAACCTTCGAACTGGGTTTTTATGGGAAGTCTTTCGCCTTGCAAACTATAAAGTAAACAATCCAATGGGCGTTTTGCAACCTCGGCGCTGTCCTGCAATTTCAAGCTGCCGGAAGCTGTGTTTCTCGGGTTTCGGTACGGCTCTTCCCCAGCCTCGACACGCTCGGCATTCATTTTTGTGAAGCCAGCAAAGGGCAAAACTATTTCGCCTCTTATTTCAAAAAGTGGCGGATAATCCCCTTTCAATTGCAACGGAACGGAACGGATGGTTTTTACGTTTGCGGTAACGTCATCGCCCTGAAAACCGTCGCCGCGGGTTACGGCTTTTTTCAACATTCCATTTTCGTATGTCAAACTAATTGAAGCGCCGTCGTATTTCAGTTCGCAGGTAAATTCAACCTTTCCATCAACTGCCTTTTCGATTCGTTTTTCCCAATTTTCGAGGTCTTCCTTTGAATAGGAATTGTCCAAAGAAAACATTCGGTACGTATGCTGAACGGTTTCAAAATTCTTGGTTATTTCGCCACCAACCCGAAGTGTGGGCGAATTGGCGTCGAAAAACTCGGGATGCGCCTTTTCCAACTCTTGAAGTTGCTTCAATTTTTGGTCAAATTCAAAATCGGAAATAGTGGGTTTATCTAATACGTAATAATTGTAATTATGCTCGCTGAGTTCGCTGCGAAGTGATGCGATTTGCTGTTCAATATTCATAAAACAAATATAGAAATAAAGGAGTTTTTGTTTTGGGTGAATTCAAAAAAAGAACAACGAATACACGAATATTTTTATATAATTATTCGTGAATTCGTGGTAAAAAATTTACTTCGAATTAAATCAAAAGATATTGCGGGAAGGCCGTGCAAAGTCCACATATAGAAATGCGGTTTTTGTAGTGATATTTCAAAAAAAAAAAACCACGAATGCACGAATAAATTCTTTATAATTATTCGTGCATTCGTGGTAAAAAATTTACTTCTTTAATTTAAATCAATCTTCCAAAAATACATTACGAACCAACGCCGCGCAAAGTCCACCGGCAATTGGAGCGACAATAAAAAGCCAAAGTTGTTGCAACGCCATTCCGCCGGCAAAAAGCGCTGGGCCCAAACTACGCGCCGGATTAACCGAAGTTCCCGTAATTGGAATAACGACCATGTGAATCAAAGCCAAGGAAATACCAATGGCAAGCCCCGCCATCATTGGGGAAGTGTGTTTTGAAGCCGTTGCACCAAAAATTACCATTAAAAAAAGGAAGGTAAAGACGAATTCCGCAATAAGTGCAGCTGTCATATTATATTCGCCGAGATAGCCCGGACCCCAGCCGTTGGCGCCCAAGCCCCATTCCGGCATCGAAAAACCCGCGCTTCCCGAAGCCAAAACGTACAGCAAACCCGCAGCCGCAATTGCGCCAATACATTGGGAAATAATGTACCCAACGGTATCTTTGGCCGAAAGTTTTCCCGCAGCAAGCATCGCGATTGAAATGGCGGGATTAATGTGGCAACCGGAAATTGGCCCAATGGTATAAACCATTACCAAAACCGCAAAACCAAAAGCGAGGGAAATACCCAAAAGTCCAATTCCCGCAGGACCGGAATGTGTAACGCTGGCTATTGTTGCCGCGCCGCAGCCAAACAAAACTAAAGCGAAGGTGCCGAGCGCTTCGGCAAAATACTTTTTTGAAGAATTCATATTCAGATATTTAAGAGGTTAGACAACTTAAATTTATGAATTTGAGCGTATTAATTAAATTTTGTTAAAAAGGAAGTGAAAAATGTTGATAAGACGTTATGTTCTGTCAGAATTTAGCCACTTGGGAACGTCGGGCCTTTTGAAATCCCCCATTTTTTTGAGAAGGTTCAACGGATTTGAATCCACCAAAAGCAGGTTGTAATTTTCCATGGAAAGAAATCCTTTGCGGACCATCGTTTCGAGCATTTTTATAAGGTCGTTGTAAAACCCGTTTATGTTCAAAAGCCCGATTGGTTTTTGGTGCAGCCCAAGTTGTAGCCAAGTTATTATTTCAAAAAGCTCTTCCAAGGTGCCCATTCCGCCGGGGAGGGCAATGAAACCGTCGCTTTCTTCGTGCATTTTTAGTTTGCGCTCGTGCATGTTTTCGGTAGAAATAAGTTCGGTGAGGCCTAAATGGACTACTTCTTTCTTTTTTAAAAAATTGGGAATGATGCCAATAACCTTTCCATTGTTATCCAAAACGCTTTTTGCCAAAATTCCCATCACGCCAATTTTTGCCGCACCGTAAACCAAAGTGATATTGCGTTCGGCAAAAATTTCCCCAAGTTTTTCCGCGGCATCAATTATGGCGAGGTCATTGCCCTCACTACTTCCACAGAAAACGCATATTTTTTCAAGTTTGTTCATCTACAATTCCTAATATAATTCTGCTATTTTAATTCCTGGGGCTTACATTTTATCATTCTGTCCTTTCCGAAAATGTCCTTTTTCACTTCAATATTCTGAAAACCATTCTTTTTCAAAAGCTCGGACAATTCATCAGCAAGGTACTCATTAATCTCGAAAAAGAGTTTTCCGTTCGGCTTTAAATGGGTTTTTGCCAACTTTGAAATGGCGCGATAAAACAATAGCGGATCTTCATCAGCCACGTAAAGTGCCGACTTCGGTTCAAAGTTCAAAACGTTTTGCCGCATCAATTTTTTTTCAAGTTCGCGAACGTACGGCGGATTGGAAACAATTACATCGAACTGCTTCGGAAGTATTTTTGTTTCCAAAATATCCGCTTGAAAAAAGTCGATTTCCACTCCATTTATTTCAGCATTTTGCCTTGCAATTTTTAAAGCTTCTTCAGAAATATCCAAAGCCGAAATTCTTGAATCGGGAAGGTTTTTTGCAAGCGCAATGGCGATGCAACCGCTGCCCGTGCCAATGTCTAACAATTTTAGATTTACGATTGACGATTGCAGATTTTTGATTTCTGAAAGAATCCACTCCACAAGTTCCTCCGTTTCCGGGCGAGGAATTAGGGTGTGGTTGTTCACTTTAAATGGAAGTCCGAAAAACTCGGTTTCGCCAGTTATGTATTGAATGGGCTCAAAAATTTTTAGGCGAAGCAGTGCGTTTTGAAAAGTTTGAAATGTTTCTTCCGAAATTTCTCTTTCGGGATTTAGCGCAATTTCAACCCGCGAAAGTTTCAAATATTTTTCACAAAGAATATTGAAAAACGATTGTATTTCTTCCGAAGGATACAATTCTGAAAGCGAATTTGTAAAATTTCCTTTTAGTTCTTTTAATTTCAAAACCACAAATTAAAACCTTGTATTTTTACGCTGTGAAGATACACGAAAAATACATGTTGCGCTGCATCCAATTAGCCAAAAACGGGCTGGGAACCACCTATCCAAATCCGTTGGTGGGTAGCGTGATTGTTCACGAAAATAAAATTATTGGCGAAGGTTGGCACTATAAAGCTGGGCAATCGCATGCCGAAGTGAATGCCATAAAAAGCGTTGAAAACAAGGAATTGCTGAAAACGGCAACCATTTACGTGAGTTTGGAACCGTGCAGCCATTTCGGGAAAACGCCGCCCTGTGCAGATTTGATTATTGAAAAAGGAATTAAAAAAGTGGTCGTTGGCGGTTTGGACCCAAACCCAAAAGTAGCCGGTCGTGGCATCAAAAAATTGACGGAAGCCGGAGGTGAAGTGATTGTGGGCGTTTTGGACAATAAATGTAATGAGTTGAACAAAAGGTTTTTCACATTTCACCAAAAAAAAAGACCGTATATTTTTTTGAAATGGGCAGAGACCGCGGATGGATTTATTTCGCCAAAAAATGAATCTCGGAACGAAACAAAACCGGTTTGGATCACCAATGAATTTTCGAGGCAATTGGCCCATAAAATGCGGGCGGAGGAGCAAGCCATTTTGGTTGGAACCAACACGGTTTTACAGGACAATCCTTCGCTTACCGTTCGCGATTGGGCGGGGCGAAATCCGGTGCGGCTTGTTATTGACCGAGAGTTAAAAATCCCGAAGGATTTTTCGGTTTTTGAAGCCAATTCGAAAACGATTTTTTTTAATGAAAAGGTACAGCATACTATTGGAAATTTGGATTTCGTAAAAATCAGTTTTTCCGAAGGAATGCCGCAACAGATTTGCGAAGCGCTTTTCGGAAGAAATATTCAATCCGTAATTATTGAAGGCGGGGCGCAAACACTACAATCATTTATCAATGCAAATATTTGGGATGAAGCTTTAATTTTTAACGGAAGCATCAATTTTAAAGAAGGGATAAAAGCGCCAAAATTGAAAGGAATCCATATTTCCGAAGAAAAAATAAAAAACGATACACTTCGAATTATCAAAAACCCAAACATTTAATAGCACCGGCGTTGATTAAAATTGGAAAATTTGGATACTGAAAAAGACACATACAAAACCATTTTGAAACCTTCGGAGGAAGTTCTTTTTAAGGAAAAGGGCAGCAAATTTTTCGGGTACG
>JBEBRF010000141.1:0-5640 GCA_040394975.1 Aequorivita soesokkakensis | reverse complement strand
ACTGACCACTGACCACTGACCACTGAATAATGAGTTTAGTAAAACTTACCATAAAAGGAATTTCCTACAGCCAAACCCAAAACGGCGCCTACGCCCTTATTTTGAATGAAGTTGACGGCGAAAGAAAATTGCCAATAGTCATTGGTGCTTTTGAGGCACAATCCATCGCCATTGCCCTCGAAAAAGAAATCACCCCGCCCCGCCCGCTTACGCACGATCTTTTTAAAAACTTTGCCGACCGGTTTGATATTGTGGTAAAACAAGTGATAATCCACAAACTCGTTGACGGCGTTTTCTACTCCAGCATCATCTGCGAACGCGATAAAATTGAAGAAATAATCGACGCCCGGACCAGCGACGCCATTGCCTTGGCACTTCGGTTTAAGGCACCCATTTTTACTTATAAAAATATACTCGACAAAGCGGGAATTTATTTGAAAACCGCCACCACCCCAAAACCGCTTTCCAAAAAGGAAGAATCGGTCATTGAGAATTTGATCCTGGGTGAAGACAAGGAATCGGTAAAACCCTCCAGCGAAGATTACAGCAAGTATAGTCTCGCCGAACTAAACAAAATGTTGGACGAAGCCGTAAAAAAAGAAAACTACGAAAGAGCTGCAAGAATTCGGGATGAAATTTCAAAAAGAGAAGGGCATTGACCCCCTTTCCCATCCCAAAATATCAACCTAATCCTTCCTAAAAATAATGAGCATAAAAAATCGATTGATTATCATGAACTTCCTGCAATTCTTTATCTGGGGTTCTTGGTTAATTTCCTTGGGAAGCTATATGGGCGCCACCCTTGGCTTTTCGGGAATGGAAATTGGTGGCGTATATGCCACCATGGGCATAGCCTCCCTTTTTATGCCCGGCTTGTTGGGCATTGTTGCAGATAGATGGATAAACGCGGAAAGGGTGATGGGGATGTGCCATATTATTGGCGCCATTACCATATTTTTCGCGACCACTGTTACTGACTATGGCACCTTTTATTTCCTAATGCTGCTGAATGCGCTGGTCTATATGCCCACAATCGCGCTCAATAACTCCGTTTCATATAGTGTTTTGGAACAAAAAAAATTCGATGTAATCAAGGACTTTCCGCCTATTCGCGTTTGGGGGACCGTTGGATTTATAATAGCCATGTGGGTCGTGGACTTTCTGGGATGGACCAAATCAAAGGAACAGTTATTGGTTAGCGCCATAGCTGCCATAATCCTCGGGCTTTATGTATTTTCCTTACCCGCCACCCCGCCCCTGCAACGGGAAAAAACCAAAAGTTTTACTTCCGCAATGGGGCTGGACGCCTTTGTGCTGTTCAAACAAAAAAGAATGGCGGTTTTCTTTATTTTCTCCATGCTGTTGGGAGCCGCATTACAGATAACAAATGCTTTCGGCGGCCCATTTTTAAATCATTTTGAAAGCACGTATCCGGATTCCTTTGGAGTGAAGCACCCTAATTTGTTACTGTCCATTTCCCAAATTTCAGAAACCTTGTTTATACTGACAATCCCATTTTTCCTGAAACGCTTCGGAATAAAGAAAATAATGATTTTCAGTATGATTGCCTGGGTGCTCCGTTTTGGGCTCTTCGGAATTGGAAACCCCGCGGATGGACTTTATTTGCTTGTGCTTTCAATGATCGTTTACGGAATGGCCTTCGATTTCTTTAATATTTCCGGCTCGCTGTTCATAGAAAAGGAAGCCGGCCCCAAAATACGCTCCAGCGCCCAAGGCCTTTTTATGATTATGACCAACGGACTGGGGGCTTTCTTCGGCGGAATAATCAGCGGTTGGGTGGTTGACCATTTTACGGTGAACGGCGTTCAGGACTGGCAAAGTATATGGATTGCCTTTGCGGGTTATGCATTGGTTTTGGCCATAATCTTTCCATTCGTTTTTAAATATGAGCACAGACCTTTGGCAACCTCGGAAATAAAACATTAACTTAAAATGGTTGATAACTTATCATAAAAGGACAATGGTTTCGTTTTAAACCCAAGCTTCGTTTTTATATTTTTAAAGCCGCCATTTTTCAGGATTATGAAACAATACCACGCCCTTCTAAAACACATTATTGAAAACGGAACCGAAAAACACGACCGCACCGGCATAGGCACCAAAAGTGTGTTTGGCTACCAAATGCGTTTTGACCTCAGCGAAGGTTTCCCAATGGTTACCACAAAAAAACTCCACTTAAAATCCATCATTCACGAACTGTTATGGTTTTTGAATGGCGACACAAACATTAAATATCTTCAGAAAAATGGAGTAAAAATCTGGAACGAATGGGCCGATGAAAACGGTGATCTTGGCCCGGTTTACGGCCACCAATGGCGAAACTGGAACAATGAGGAAATAGACCAGATTTCGGAAATAATAAAGACCCTAAAAACAAATCCCGATAGTAGAAGAATGTTGGTAAGCGCCTGGAACCCAAGCGTATTGCCCGATACTTCCAAACCCTTTTCGGAAAATGTGGCGAATGGAAAAGCCGCGCTTCCGCCCTGCCATGCGTTCTTTCAATTTTATGTAAGCCCCCCAACTCCCAAAGGTGGCGAAAATACTCGCAAACTATCCTGCCAACTCTACCAACGCAGCGCCGATAGCTTTTTGGGTGTGCCATTCAATATTGCTTCCTATGCCCTGCTCACCATGATGATGGCGCAAGTTTGTGGTTATGAACCGGGAGATTTCATCCATACCTTTGGCGATGCCCATATTTACAGCAACCACTTTGAACAGGTGGAACTTCAGCTTTCCCGCGAAATCAGACCCTTGCCAAAAATGTTGCTCAATCCAAATGTGAAGGATATTTTCGGTTTCACTTTTGATGACTTCACCCTAATTGATTACAACCCGCATCCTCGCATTCAAGGCGAAGTTGCCATTTAACCCTAATTAAAATATACAAAAATGAAAAAACTACTGTTTGCCCTTTGCGTCCTTTTCACTACCACCCTCCTTGCCCAGGAAGAATGGGGAAATGTGGTTGCCAATGAAGTAACCTTAAAGGAAATTGCACCCATTTGGCCCGGCTGTGAACAAGGGGATGCAGCGCAACGCGAAAAATGTTTTGACCAAAAACTGACCTCCCATATTATAAAAAACTTTAAATACCCGCCAACTGCATTCAAAAACAATGACCAAGGCAAAGTGATCGTTGAATTTACCATCAACGAAAAGGGCCTCGTTGAAATAAATAAAGTGAGCGGCGGCTCCAAAGAATTACAGGATGAAGCCAAACGCAACATTATGTCCATCCCCCAAATGGCAAAACCGGGAATGTTGGGCGGAAAACCAAGGGCAATAAGCTTAACGGTTCCCTTTAACTTTAAAACAGGCAAATAAACCCTTTGGAAGTTTCAGTTTAACATCGGTTTAACGCTGCCCACATAGCCTTCCACAGGATTAATATTTATATTTAAAGTGTCGTCAAAAAAAAATGCGGCACTTTTTTTATGATTGAAACAGAAACCCTGCTGTCGTTTTTTCTCAAAACCCGCCAACATACCGAAACTATTTGCAAACCATTGGAAATTGAGGATTATGTGGTCCAGCCAATTGTTGATGTGTCGCCCCCCAAATGGCATCTCGGCCACACCACTTGGTTTTTTGAGGAATTTATTTTGAAGCCACACAAGCCCGCTTACAAATTGTTTCACGAAGATTTTGCCTTCTTATTCAACAGTTATTATGAAAATGTGGGCAAACGCGTAATCCGAAACGACCGCGGAAACCTTTCCCGACCGGGCGTAGCAAAGGTTTATGATTATCGCCATTACGTGACCAACGAAATGAAGGATTTTCTTTCAGAAGAAATTTCAAAGGAAATTGAAGAATTACTTTTAATAGGAATCCACCACGAAAAACAGCACCAAGAATTGCTGATTACGGATATAAAATACATCCTCGGAAACAACCCCCTGCTTCCAAAATACAACGATTCCTTTTCAGAAAATCCCATCCAAAATTTTCAAAGGGAATGGATTGAAATGAAGGAAGGCATCTATGAAATTGGCCACAACAATTCCGAAGAATTCTGTTATGACAATGAGTTGGGCCGCCACAAAGTATTTCTTCACCCCTATAAAATTTCAAACAAACTCGTTACAAATTCAGAATATCTTGAATTCATAAATGCCGGCGGCTACAAGGATTTCAACCTTTGGCACGCGGAAGGCTGGGATTGGGTGCAACAAAACCACATTTCCGCCCCTATGTATTGGCATACTATTGACGGCAATTGGCATCAATACACCTTGAACGGACTTCAAAAAATAAATTTGGAAGCCCCCGTTTCCCACATTTCCTATTTTGAAGCCTTTGCATTTGCACAATGGAAAGAATGCCGACTCCCCACAGAATTTGAATGGGAAGCAGCACAGCATAAGTTTAATTGGGGCTCACGGTGGGAATGGACCGAAAGCTCCTATTTGCCCTATCCCAATTATACAAAAGCACCCGGCGCCATTGGCGAATACAACGGAAAATTTATGGTAAACCAAAAAGTGCTGCGCGGAGGATCTGTGGCAACTTCCCCAGAACACACACGGCCAACCTACCGAAACTTTTTTCAAACCCCTTTGCGGTGGCAGTTTACGGGCCTACGGCTAACAAAATAAACCCAACTCCCATGGCTGCAACTTCCGCAATAATCTTGGACAGTGCCTTTAAAAAAGAGGTTTTTGAAGGACTCTCTGCCTTTCCGAAATACCTTTCCTCCAAATATTTTTACGACAAAAAGGGCGACAAACTTTTTCAGGATATTATGGCGATGCCCAGTTACTACCTTACTGGTTGTGAATTTGAAATAATTTCCAAAAATACTTTTGCCATTGGGGAATTGTTCCGCGACAGGGAAAATGGATTGGATTTGATTGAACTCGGCGCGGGCGATGGCAAGAAAACGAAGGTGCTTTTGAAATATATGGCCGAAAATAATTTCAACTTCATTTACAAACCCATTGATATTTCCGAAAATGCCGTGGAAATGCTTTCAGCCGCCCTTGCTTCAGAAATGCCAACGTTAAAAGTGGATGCGGAAGTGGGTGAATATTTTGAGACTTTGGAAAGACTGAAAAGTTATGACAAACGCAAAAAAGTGATTATGGTTTTGGGCAGCAACATCGGAAACCTCCCCCATCCGCGTGCCATTGAATTTCTTTCAAGGTTGAAGGATGCTATGTCGGGCGAAGATTTGCTTTTTATGGGTTTCGACCAAAAGAAAAATCCGCAGACCATTTTAGATGCCTATAATGACGAAACGGGAATTACGGCTGCATTCAACAAAAATATTTTGACGCGGATAAACCGCGAGCTCGGTGGAAATTTTGATGTTGAAAAGTTCAAACATTGGGAAGTGTACGACCCCGAAACAGGCACGGCCAAAAGTTTTTTGTTAGCCACGGAAGCGATGGAAGTAACTGTGGAACAGCTGGAATTGACCGTAAATTTTGATAAATGGGAAACCATCCACACGGAAATTTCACAGAAATATGACGACAAAACCGTAAAATGGCTAACTGAAAAATCTGGTCTTAAAATTGAAACTTCCTTCTCCGATGCCAATGAATATTATAAAAATTATGCTTTTAGAAAGGCTTGAAGCTGGGAGCTGGAAGCTGGGAGCTGGAAGCT
>JBEBRF010000140.1:0-5648 GCA_040394975.1 Aequorivita soesokkakensis | reverse complement strand
AATTTGAAAGATCAGCTTTCCCGTAGGGAGCGAGTAAGTTTGGGCGAAGAAGGCGCGTATGCCTATGCAGCCACAATCGAAGCATTGAAAAATGCAAAAATAGACCAGCAATTCCTCGACGAAAATGAAGTTGGAATTCTCTACGGAAACGATAGCACTGCAAAATCCGTAATCGAATCTGTCGATAAGATCCGCGAAAAGAAAGATACAACCCTGGTGGGTTCGGGCGCTATTTTTAAGGCGATGAATTCTTCGGTTACAATGAATCTTTCCACCATTTTTAAATTACGGGGAATAAATTTCACAATAAGTGCAGCTTGTGCCAGCGGTTCACATTCCATTGGGATGGCCTATTTTCTTATTAAAAATGGCTTGCAGGATTGTATAATTTCTGGCGGCGCACAGGAAATCAATGAACTTGCAATGGGCAGTTTTGATGGCCTCGGGGTGTTTTCAACCGGTCCAGATCCCTCAAAAGCTTGCCGTCCGTTCGATAAAGCGCGCGATGGTTTGGTGCCCAGCGGCGGTGCGGCCACTTTGGTTATTGAAAGCTACGAAAGCGCCGTAAAACGTGGCGCACCAATTCTTGGAGAAATTATTGGATATGGTTTTTCTTCAAACGGCGACCATATTTCAACCCCAAATGTTAATGGGCCCGCACGCGCCATGACTATGGCATTGAACCAAGCAAATATTAAGGCATCGGAAATTGATTATGTAAATGCCCACGCAACCTCAACCCCCGTTGGCGATGCCAATGAAGCGCTCGCAATTACCGAAGTTTTTGGCGAAAATGGACCGTATGTGAGTTCCACCAAATCCATGACAGGCCACGAATGTTGGATGGCAGGGGCGAGCGAGGTAATTTATTCTATGTTGATGATGGAACATTCCTTCATCGCGCCAAACATCAATCTTGAAACGCCCGATGATGCTGCTTCAAAATTAAACCTTGTTAACAAAACGTTAAATAGAAAAATTGATGTATTTTTGTCCAATTCTTTTGGTTTTGGTGGTACCAATTCCGCTTTAATTATTAAAAAGTGCACACGTTAAAAATGAATAAAGAAGTTATAGTTGAGAAGATAAACTACTTTTTGGTAGATGAGTTTGAGGTGGAGACCGAGGACATTGAACCAAGGGCCAATTTAAAGGAAACGTTGGAGCTGGACAGCTTGGATTTTGTGGATTTGGTAGTTGCCATTGAGGCCAATTTTGGCGTGAAATTAACCGGTGAAGATTTCCTGAATGTAATTACACTTCAAGATTTTTACGATCTTATTGAAACCAAAATTAGCTGAACCTTGCAGTAATCAATTATGGCAGGTGAATGGGAAGGCAAAAGCAAAGGCACCGTTTTAGGGTATAAGATCTTCATATTTTTTATAAGAAAATTAGGGGTGCGGGCGGCATACGGACTGCTGTATTTCGTGACACTGTATTACGTTTTCTTCGCCGGGAAGAGTACAGGTTCTATTTTTTATTATTTCCGAAAAAGACTGAAATATTCCTTTTCCAAAAGTCTTTTCAGTATTTATAAAAGCTATTATATTTTTGGGAAGACCATTATTGACAAAGCCGCCATTTCCTCTGGCCTCAAAAACCATTTTACGCACGAATGTGACGGCGTTGAAAACATAATTGATCTTTTGGACAAGCAACAGGGCGGAATTATGATAAGCGCCCACGTGGGCAATTTTGAGATAGCCGAGTTTTTTTTCGAGGAAATTGACACCCGTTCCCAAATAAGCCTCGTAACCACCGACGCCGAACACAAAAATATTAAGGAATACATGGAAAAAGTGACCCTGCGTTCCAATGTGAAATTTATTTTGGTGAAAGATGACATGTCGCATATTTTTGAAATAAACAACGCCCTCAGCAATGGCGAATTGGTATGTTTTACAGGCGATAGATATATGAAAGGCCAAAAAGTTTTGACCGAAACCTTGATGGGAAAGGAAGCAAACTTTCCCGCGGGGCCGTTTATGTTGGCAAGCAGGCTTAACGTGCCGGTTTTATTTGTGTATGTTATGAAGGAAACCAACAAGCACTACCATCTTTATTCACGGAAGGCTGAAGTGAAAAACCGAGACGCCCAGGGTTTGCTGAAAAAATATACCGAAAGCGTAGAATGGATGCTGAAAAAATATCCGTTGCAATGGTTCAACTATTTTGATTTTTGGGATACAAAGGATTTGAAATGAAGGAAGTTTTAGTACTCTATTATTCGCAAACTGGGCAGCTTTTTGATATTCTGAAGAATATTTCATCCACTATTTCCGATGAAAAAGTGAACATTTCCTACTGCGAAATAATTCCGAAGAAAGAATTTCCATTTCCCTGGAAACAGGAAGAATTTTATGGCGCTTTCCCCGAAACATTTCTTCAAATTCCCACTCCCTTGGAAGCGATTCCAACAGAAATACTTCAGAAAAAATACGATTTGATACTATTAGGATTTACCACTTGGTATTTAACGCCTTCCATCCCGATAAATTCATTTTTAAAATCGGAAGAAGCGAAAATATTGTTTACAAATACGCCTGTTGTAACCGTTTCCGCCAGCCGCAATATGTGGATTATGGCGCAGGAAAAAGTAAAAAAATTATTGGTGGCCAACAATGCAAATTTGGTGGGAAACATTGCATTGGTTGATAGAAACCTGAACCACATCAGCGTAATTACAATCGTACATTGGTTAATGGGCGGAAAGAAAACCAAAATGTTGGGCATCTTCCCAAAGCCGGGAGTTTCCGATAATGATATTGAAACCGCGTCCCGTTTTGGGATTCCCATTAAAGATGCTTTGTTTCAAAATGAATACACAAACCTGCAACAAAATCTGTTGTCCGTGGGTGCTGTAAAAGTAGATCCATCGCTCATTGCAACGGATATTCGTGGAAATGTAGTTTTCACAAAATGGGCCAATCATTTAATAAAAAAAGAAGGAGAAGAAAGAAAGAAATGGCTCGTTTATTTTAAATATTATTTGTTATTTGCAATATGGCTTATAGCCCCAATTGTATTTATTGTATTTTTGCTCACCTATGTTCCAATGTACCGTAAAATACAGCGCGACAAAGCATATTATTCATCAGTTGCACTAAAGCAAGATTAATGAAGAACGTTTACATTACAAGGATTGCCAAGTTTCTGCCCAATGAACCTGTGGACAATGATGCCATGGAAGAAAAACTCGGGGTCATCAACGGAAAGGCCTCAAAGGCCCGGCGTGTGATCCTTCGGAATAACCAAATCAAAACCCGTTATTATGCCATTGATAAAGATGGAAACGTGACGCACAATAATGCACAGCTCGCCGCAAAGGCGGTGGAAGCACTGTGCGATGAAACCTTCAACAAAAACGATATTGAATTGCTGTCCTGCGGCACCTCCAGCCCCGACCAGATTTTGCCAAGCCATGCCGCCATGGTACACGGTTTTTTGGCGAATGGGAATTTAGAGATAAATTCGCCATCGGGCGCGTGTTGCAGTGGAATGAACGCCTTAAAATACGGCTACATGGCCATTAAATCTGAACAAGTAAATAATGCGGTTTGTACCGGTTCGGAAAGAACTTCCTCTTGGATGAAAGCTGGTATTTTTGAGGACGAAGTTGCGCATTTACAGCAAATTGAAGAAAACCCGATTCTGGCATTCAACAAAGAATTTTTACGTTGGATGCTGTCTGACGGAGCCGGAGCAGTGCTTTTGGAAAACGAACCGAACGGTAAAACTCCACTAAAAATAGAATGGATGGAAAGTTACAGTTATGCCTTCGAGCTTGAAACCTGTATGTACGCCGGCGGCGACAAACAGGAGGATGGCAGCCTAAAACCATGGAGCGAATACCCGGCAGATGTTTGGGGAAAAAAATCACTTTTTGCAATGAAGCAGGACGTGAAATTGCTGGGCGAAAACATTCTTCAAAAAGGGGTTGCGAGTATGAAACTTGCAATGGAAAAGCACAACATTACCGAAGCCGATATCGATTATTATTTGCCGCATATTTCTTCCTATTATTTCAAGGAAAATCTTTATAACGAAATTGAAGCCCAAGGCCTTCATTTACCGTGGGAAAAATGGTTTCTGAATCTTCAAAAAGTTGGAAATGTGGGCGCCGGTTCCATTTACTTAATGCTGGAAGAATTGGTGCATTCCGGAAAACTTAAAACGGGTGACAAAATATTGCTCCAAGTTCCGGAGAGTGCCAGATTTGCATACTCCTATGCCTATTTAACGGTTGTTTAAATGAACCAATTCACCAAAAAAATAACGGACAAAGATTTCATCGGAAAACTCATTCCGCAGAAAGCACCGTTCGTGATGGTGGATAGCTTGCTTCATTTTGAGGAAAAAAAAGTAATCGCCGGATTGACCATTTCCGAAGAAAATATTTTTACGCAAAACAATAAATTTACCGCCCCGGGCCTGATTGAACATATGGCGCAAACCGTCGCCCTTTACACCGGTTACCAGTTTTTTCTGAAAAAAGAAGCCGCTCCAACGGGCTATATTGGCGCCATCAAAAAAGCGGAAATTCTTGAACTTCCATCGGTTGGGAAAGAATTAAAAACCACTGTAATCATTCTTCACGATATTATGGGCGTAACTTTGGTTACCGCGGAAACGGCGTGCGATGGAAAAACAATTGCCTGCAGCGAAATGAAAACCGTTTTGGCGAATTAACGATGAAATGCCAACCAAGAATACCAAATCAATCGAAGATGAATAATTTTGGCATTCCATCTTCCGCTTTATCAAATATTTTATACAGATGACACCGTTGGATATTTCAAAAATCGACATTTCAAATTTTCTGCCGCATCGCGACCCGATGCTGATGGTTTCTTCGGTACTTGAAATTGACGATGATTCGGTTTCTACCCAATTCCATATTTCAGAAAATTGTGTTTTTCTAAAAGATGGAAAACTTTCCGAAACAGGATTGATTGAAAACGCTGCCCAAGCAGCATCCGGCGTGGTGGGACAAAGCTTTTTTGATAAGGACGATTTGGAAGGAAAGGGCAATAAATTGGTGGGCTACATAAGCGCCATCAAAAAAGTTGAAATTTTCGGCTCTCCCAAAGCGGGCGAAACTATCATTACAAAAGCAAAACTCATTTCAAGGTTTGACACGGGCTCGGTTACAATGTGCAGCCTGCACACCGAAACCTTTGTGGCCGAAAAATTAATTGTATCTTCTACCATGAATTTCCTAATCCACGAAATCTGATTATGAAAAAAAGGGAAGTGCCACAGGACAAAAGCAATCTGGAATCTGCAAATTTCCGCGAACTCTGTTACGCCGTTGATGAAAATGGTGAATACACAACGGAAAACAGCACGGGCTGGGAACCCAAGACCGTGGCGCTAACCAATGCAATTGAAGAAATAAACGAACGAATTGCCAATGCAAAAACCCGCGCCATTGCAGGTGAAACCAGCCCTATTGAATATTATATGGAGCTTCACAAAATGGACGTTGGTATTTTGGCGAGCTATGTGGGTTTTTGGCAATGGAAGGTGAAACGGCATTTTAAACCATCCGTTTTTAAGAAATTAAGCACTAAAACCCTTCAAAAATACGCCGATGTTTTTGAAATTTCAATCGAAGAATTAAGGTCAAAAGGTCAATAATCCAA
>JBEBRF010000139.1:0-5685 GCA_040394975.1 Aequorivita soesokkakensis | reverse complement strand
ACAAAATTACCTTTTTTCATCCGCTATAAAAATTATGTGGAGAAAGAATTCCTTTGTAAGTTTGGATTATGCAAAAACGGACCGCCGCATTCCTCACCATCTTCCTGTTTGTTCAAATTGTGGCGCTTCGCATATTGCGGGGCTTCCCTGAATTTGTTGAAAAATATTACAGCCTCGGGATCTATCCATGGATCGCTAAAATTTCCCGATATATTTTTGGTTGGATTCCCATTTCCGTGGGTGATTTGTTTTATCTGCTGATTGCGATTGTAGCTATTCGGTGGCTAATCAAAAATGTGCACAGGCTTCGAAGGAACGACCAAGTAAGTTTTTTTGTAGATATTTTGGCGGCAGTTTCGGTGGTTTATTTTATGTTCCACGTGCTTTGGGGATTCAATTATTATAGGCTTCCCCTGCACCATTCCCTGCAACTGCAGAGCGATTACAATACCGAACAATTGCTGGCCACCACCACCCGTTTTATTGAAAAAAGCAACGCAATGCACCGCGAACTTGGCTATGCCGACAGTATTAAAATAGACCTTCCCTATACCCAAACAGAAATGCTGAAAAAATCCTTGAACGGTTATGGAAATCTCGAAAAGGAATTTCCGCAATTGGCCATTTCGCCCAGAAGTGTCAAAAAAAGTGGCTGGAGTTTGGGACTGACCTATATGGGTTACAGTGGCTATTTGAACCCGTTTTCAGGCGAAGCGCAGGTGAACGATTTGATAAAAACTTATAAATTTCCGGTAGTGGCCAGTCACGAAGCGGCACACCAAATTGGTTATGCGGCGGAAAATGAGGCGAATTTTATCGCCACCCTTTCCACCCTCCACAATGATGATCCTTATATGCAATATGCAGGTTATATTTTCACATTGCGGTATTTGATAAACGAAATGGCCCGCCGCGATGAGGCAAAATATAATGAACTTTTAACCACGATAAACCCCGGGATTTTGGAAAGCTACAAGGAAATGCGCGATTTTTGGGAAAGTTATGAAAACCCTTTCGAGAATTTTTCCAAAATATTTTGGGACATATTTCTAAAATCAAACAACCAAAGCCGAGGCATTATGAGCTATGATTATATGGTGGCGTTGGTTGTGAATTATTTTGAGGATAAGCCTTTGTGAAAACGAAAACGAAGTTTCGAGAATTTTTATAACTAAATACTGAACACTGAACACTGATCACTGAACACTACTTCACATATTCCGCTTCACTTGGTTTTGCAAAAACGGAAGCATCCAATTTGGTTTCGGTAATTGCAATTTTATCAAACTTAATATCCATTTCCTCGTCGTGTGGCTTGCCTTTTTCAACGTTCCACCACGTTATTTTTTCCGGTAACTGCAGGCCGTTTACCTCTTGCCATTTATCGTATTTTATAAAATGCCAATCATCACTTTTCTTTTGTTCTTTTGAAGTAACTGTATAAGCCAACCACGCCATTTTATTGGTTTTTCCATCAAAATAAAGCCTGTATTCATCTTTGGAAGAATCACCAACACCATCGTTATAGGAAACTTTATACCCGTTATACATTTTTCCGTCAAGTTCGGTTGCTCCCACTGCGGTATAATTGGTTCCCGCATCAGCGATTATGAAAGGCATCGCGTAAAAGTTGAACATCAATTTATGATATAAAACCGGGTCACCTTCATAGCCCAATTCGTGCTTCAACAGCCAAACATCCGTTCCGTCGTAGCCAATGGACCAATCCTTCGATTCAATTTTTGTTTTTCCATCGGGCAGTGAAATTGTGTGGGTTTCGTTGCCGTTTTTTCCTTTCATTTCAAAACAGAGATTGTTCATTTTTTTCCAATGGTCCAATCCGCCGTGGGCGGTAAAAATTGCCTGTAATTCCGAAGGATATTCCTTTGGTTTTTCTGAATTATTTACTGCGGAAGTTTCCGTGGAATCCATTTCCATTTCTTCCATTATCGGGTCTTCGGAAAGATTTTCGGGGTTTGTTTTTTTATCGTTTTTACAGGCTGAAATGGACAGCAAAATGGCGAGCAATAAAATTAGCTTTTTCATAAAGGTTGGGTTTTTGGTTTCTTAAAAATAGAAAAGCTTCCCGATTTTGGGAAGCTTTTTAGAAAGGTTTGGGAATTCTAAAATAGGATACTTAACATTAATAATTTTGATTGTCCTTTGTTTTTTCAGTAATCTTGTTTCGCAAAAAAGAAATTATGAAAAGAAACTATTTACTACAAATCCTGTTTTTGGGGATTCTTTTGTTGCTTCAATCCTGCGACCCAGAAATTAAGAACGACACCCGCATTCTGATAAAAGGAAATATTGTGGATAGCGCCAACAATCCAATACCCAATATTTCTGTACGTTGCCAAGCGCGATACGCAGTTTTAGGAGAAGCAATAAGCGATGCCAACGGACAATTTCAATTTACTTCCTTAGAGGTTGAAGCCTTTGATTCCTTGAACATTTTGGTTAATATAAAACCCGGGAGTAATTATTACAACGAGGATTATGGCTATCCACTAATTGAAAACACAAATTATTCCGCAAAACAATATTTCAACAATTTTCATAACCGGCCTGCCACTACCTATAATTTGGGAACGGTGCAGCTTAATGAGGCCGCGCAATTAACCATATTTTTCAATAATATTCCTGGCGACAACAATTCGGTTTCATATAAACTGGAATATGACAGTGCGATCTGCCAGATAGACCTCAACTTAAATAATTCTGAAGATTGCAACTATCTTCAAGATGACTATTACCAATTGCTGGATATAACTTCTTCCAGTTTTGAAACTAATTTAGAAAGCCAATTAAATACAACGGTACTTCTTAAATATAAACTGAATAACGAGCCAGAAGAGACTATTTCCATCCCCCTCACAAATCTAGAAAATACCCATGTTTTTGAATTTTAGAATCCTTTTTGTGGCCCTCGCCATTTCTTCGGTCACAATTGCGCAAGAAATTGAAAATCCCCAAAATCCTGAAACCGAGCAGGAAAATAACGGGCCCGGAAAAAATGTGGGCAGTGTTGTTATGGGGCCTTATTTCCCGATTGCTTTCGGCGATAATTTTGTAAATAATGGTATGGATTTGTCGCTGGGCGCCCGCGTGTCCTTTAAAGTGAATGCGTATAAAGGCATTTACATTGGGCCTTATTTCAGTTTTTTTAATGGCGATGTTACCGATCGTGCGCTTTTGGGAAATTATTCCAATACCACAAATTTTGTAATCGGCGGAATCGTCGGTTATGAAACCCACATAAACAAATTCGATTTCAATATCGGCATCGGCGTTGGGGGTTCAACCTATAACAATAACGGTTCAAGGGAGAGGGATGGTTTTGAGGACACGGCAACCGCAGTTTGGTTAAACCCGGAAGTGAGCTATAGGATTACAACTTATTTGGGCTTTTATGTAGCGCCGGAAATCCGCCACGATTTTATGAATATAGATGCCCCCGCAGCACTCGAAGATACGTTTAAAGGCGTAAATTATTTGAACGTAAGTTTCGGGCTTCGCATCAATTTGGGTACGGCATATAAGTATTTGTAGCCTATCTTTGCAAAGCAAAGTATTCAGTGAGCAGTGGCAGTTGGCAGTAAAAAGACTTTGCGGCTTTGCGACTTTGCGAGCAAAATATTTTACAGTAAATGCATAAAACTATTACAAGCCCTCAAAATCCGCTGATAAAACAAATTGTTTTATTGCAGGAAAAATCGCGCGAACGCCGAAAAACGAACCTATTTGTAATTGAAGGGCTACGCGAAATTTCACTGGCATTGAAAGGCGGTTATCTTTTGGAAACGTTGCTTTTTTGTTCCGAAATTATTTCCGAAGAAGAAATTTTTACGCTGAAAAAATCAGCAAATCTTAAAGCTGAATTCATAGAAATAACTTCCGAAATCTATAAAAAAATAGCCTACCGAAGCTCCACAGAAGGGGTTTTAGCAATTGCACAATCGAAGGATTTAAACCTTCAAAACCTGAAACCTGAAACCAGAAACCCGTTACTTTTAATAGCCGAAGCTCCCGAAAAACCGGGAAACATCGGCGCCATCCTCCGCACCGCTGATGCCGCAAAGGTTGATGCCGTAATCATTGCCAACCCGAAAACAGATTTGTACAACCCAAACATAATCCGCAGCAGCGTGGGCTGTCTGTTTACCAATAAAATTGCCACGGGAAACACTTCGGAGATCATTTCATTTCTGAAAAAAAACAACATTAATATTTACTGCGCGGCACTGCAAGCTTCCGTTCAATACGATACAATCGATTTCAAAAAAGCAACTGCAATAGTTGTGGGCACCGAAGCCACGGGTCTTTCCGAGGAATGGCTGCAAAACGGCACCCAAAACATCATCATCCCGATGCAGGGTGAAATTGATAGCATGAACGTTTCGGTAGCGGCGGGAATACTTATATTTGAGGCGAAAAGACAAAGAAATTTTCTTTGAAAATTTCAAATCACAAAAAACAAATTCCAAATCCCAAAAGGGATAACATTTTTTCAATTTGTGATTTATGATTTATTTGGGATTTGGTGCTTGTAATTTGGATTTTTTTAAAATTTGGAATTTATAAAATGAACCCAGAAACTCTTTTTTATATAATAATCGCAATCTTAGTCATCAGTTTTATTGTTGACCAAATTCTCGATTTTTTAAATGCAAAACACTTCAACGATCCGCTTCCCGGGGAATTGCAGGATGTTTTTGATGAAGCGGAATACAAAAAATCACAACTTTATAAAAAGGAGCGTTATCGTTTCAGTATTTTGGTTTCCTCAATTTCGCTTGTGGCCACGCTTCTATTTTTCTTTTTGGATGGCTTTGCTTTTGTGGATGGTTTGGCGCGTGCCGTTTCAAATAATGAAATAATCATCGCCCTAATTTTCTTCGGAATAATAATGATAGCCAGCGATATTCTCAGTACGCCGTTCAGTTATTATAGCACTTTTGTGATCGAGGAAAAGTACGGTTTCAACAAAACCACGCGAAAAACTTTCTTTTTTGATAAACTGAAAGGTTGGCTGATGGGAGCGATTTTGGGCGGAATTCTATTGGGTGCGATTATTTGGTTTTACCAAGGCACGGGCAAAAACTTTTGGCTCTACGCGTGGGGAATAATTACGGTTTTCACGGTTTTGATGAATCTTTTTTATGCGCGATTTATCGTCCCGATTTTCAACAAACAAACTCCGTTGGAAGAAGGTTCGCTGCGTTCGGCAATTGAAAAATATGCTTCAAAAGTAGGCTTTACTTTAGATAAAATTTTTGTGATTGACGGCAGCAAGCGAAGTACAAAGGCCAATGCCTATTTTTCCGGCTTCGGTAGCGAAAAGCGCGTAACCCTTTATGATACTTTGATAAAAGATTTGAACGAAGAAGAAATTGTGGCTGTTCTCGCCCACGAAGTTGGCCATTACAAACGCAACCATATTATCATCAATCTTTTCGCCGCCATTATCACAACCGGTTTTACGCTTTGGCTACTTTCATTATTTATAGGAAATCCTTTGCTTTCGGAAGCGCTGAATGTTTCGCAACCCTCCTTTCACATTGGGCTTATTGCTTTCGGCGTACTTTACAGTCCAATTTCAGGGATTACAAGTTTATTGATGAATTATTTAAGCCGAAAATTTGAATACCAAGCAGATAATTACGCCAAAGAAACCTACGCCGG
>JBEBRF010000138.1:0-5769 GCA_040394975.1 Aequorivita soesokkakensis | reverse complement strand
TTCGAAATGTAAAAATGGGTCCCGATGGATTGATTTATATTGCCTTGGAAGGACAGGGAATTTTTCGGTTGATTCCTGAATAAAATTAGCCACGAATTCACGAATATTTCAAAAAATTATTCGTGAATTCGTGGCTTTAGAAATTTTACTTATTAGTTCCTTTTTTCCTTTTTCTATAAAAATCAAAAGCGAACCAACCGATTACGGCAATCACAAAATACATTAAATAGGAAACTGGTTTTCCACTGCCACCAACGGTGGTGAACAGACGCTCCCAACGCACTTTTTTGTTTATTCCGTCCCAGCTCATCCAAACGAAAACGGGTTTTCCAACCACGTGGTTGAATGGCACAAAACCCCACGTGCGCGCATCCTCACTGTTGTTTCGGTTGTCGCCCATCATCCAATAGTAGTCCATTTTGAAAGTGTAATCAGTAAGCGGTTGCCCATTCAGTAAAACCTCGGTCCCGGCTTGGGTGATTTTATTTTCGATGCCCAACTCGCTGCCTTCGTAAACCTCAATAATGCGTTTGTAAAATGGCAGGGTTTCAAGCGTGATAGCAACTGTTGCTCCCTTCTTTGGAATATAGAGCGGGCCAAAGTAATCGTTATTCCAAGCATATCTTTGACTGTTTGGAAAGGTGCCTGCATTCCATTGGCCCTTTTCATTTTTAAAACGTGTGATTTCCAAAACGTTAGGGTTGTTTTTGAGCATATTTAAAGATTCTTCTGAAATAGCACCAAAAAAATAGGACCCATTTTGATATCCGTAGCGGTCCGTAATATTGTATCTGTTATGGAGCATTTCGGGATTTAATTCGCTATTTACCTTTACTTCATAGGAAAATTGGAGTTTCGCGCGATCCGGCAATTCATTCTGCTTTCCATTGATGAAAACATAACCATCGCGCACCTCCAAAGAATCGCCCGGAAGCCCAACGCAGCGCTTAACGTAGTTTGATTTTTTGTCGATGGGCTTGTAATAATATTTGCCATCGCCGTATTGCTGAAAGGCGTTCACCGTATCAACCGGCCAGTTGAAAACCACAATATCGTTTCGTTTTATATCCTGAAAACCCGGAAACCTGAAATACGGAAGCTGCGGTTTTGTGAGGTACGATTTTGCTTTTACCACGGGAATGGTATCGTGCACCATCGGGAATGCAACGGGGGTCATGGGCGCCCGGGCACCGTAATGGAATTTGCTCACAAATAGAAAATCGCCAACCAAAAGTGTTTTTTCCAAAGAAGAAGTGGGTATGGTGAACGGCTGCATAAAATAAGTGTGTACAATGGTTGCGGCAACAACTGCAAACAAAATAGAGCTCACCCACTCGCCCGTGGAAGTTCGGGGCTTTAGGCTTCTTTCTTTTATGTGGGTTACGTTTTGGGTGTAGTTAATATAATAAATGTAAAGCCCAAAGGTTATCAAAACCAAAACAGTATCGGTGGTGGAATTCCTTCCAAAACTGCGCAAGGTTTCAACCCAAATTACCGGAAACATTATTAGGTTCACAATGGGCACGAACAGTAAAATAGTCCACCACCACGGGCGATTTATGATTTTCATCAAAATCACTGCGTTGTAAACCGGCACCGCGGCTTCCCACGCTTTTCTGCCCGCTATTTGGTACAGTTTCCACGTTCCCGCAAAATGGATCAATTGTACTGCCAAAAAAAATATAAACCAACCTGTCCAACTCATAATTAAGAGGCCCCCCAACCCCCGAAGGGGGAGCAAGAGGAAATTTTTTATATGTTAATTTTTATAATCAAATCTAATTTTCAGAATTTTTTCACCCTGCTTTTCCCTCTTTGGGGTCATGGGGTTAAAACATCCTTCATTGTAAAAATACCTTTTTTATCCTTTAAAAATTCTGCCGCCAAAATCGCGCCCACAGCAAACCCGTCGCGACTGTGCGCTTCGTGTTTGAATGAAATGGTATCTATTTTTGAATCGTATGAAATTATATGTGTTCCCTTCACGTCTTCTTCCCTTTTTGCCGTGATATTCAACATATTTTCTTCGGAAGAATCCAATTTCCAAGCTTGCTTTTTACTGTGTTTCAAAATTCCTTCGGCGATTGTTATTGCCGTTCCGCTGGGCGCGTCCTTCTTTTGAAGATGATGAATTTCCTCAACAGAAACATTGTATTCCTTCCACGGCGCCATCAATTTCGCGGCATATTCATTAATGCTGAAAAACAGGTTTACCCCCACGCTGAAGTTGGACGCAGTGATGAAACTTCCGTTACGTTTTTCACAAAGGTTTACCATTTCAGAATGTTTTTCAAGCCATCCCGTTGTTCCCGAAACCACCGGAATCCCGTTATTTAAAGCTTTTGAAATATTTAAAACAGCGGCTTCGGGCGAAGAGAATTCAATGGCAACATCCGCCTCTTCAAAAGAACCTTCGGAAGATTTGCTCGTGCTTTTAAAAACAATTGAATGGCCTTTTTCCAACGCCAATTTTTCAATTGTCTTTCCCATTTTTCCGTAACCGAGTAACGCTATTTTCATAAGTTGAATGCTGGATGACAGGTGACGGATGACGGGCGTATGAAAGAAATCAAAATATCTCGAGATACTTTTTGTCTTGACTCTTGGTTCTTGGTTCTTGGCCCTCTCATCTCTTTTCTCTTTTCTCTTTTCTCTTTTCTACTTAAATCTATAGGTTAGAGACATTCCGTACTGTGGCCTGGCACTGAATTGATTGTAATTGAAATTGGGTTGCAGAGAAAGATCCTCGCTTACTTCATATTGGCGTAAATGCGCGTCCACATTGGCATCAATTACGTTCAACAAATAAAATGCTACAGTCACGATTATACTAATGCTTTTATTTTTTTCGGCAGATTTTTGTGCATTTATCAAACGATCGTCTGAAATGCCCTGAAATTCGTCATCATCATAACCAGCCAATCTGCGTTTATAGGCATCCCGAAAACGGTCATACTCCTCATCCTGCTGTTTGTAAAAATAAATTCCCGCTGCCATACCGGCATAAATTATCGGGATTTTCCAGTATTTCTTGTTGTAAACCTGCCCAAGTCCGGGCACCACGGCCGAATAAAATGCCGCCGTGGCCGGAGCCAACGGATCGTATGCTTCCTTAGGCAAAATAGAATCGTTTACAACAATTAGCTGCTCCTCCTTTTTTACAGTCAAAGAATCGGTAGTCTGCGCAAACAGCGATGTGGCGAAGATGAAAAGAAAAATATTTAGGAAGTTATTTTTCACTTTTTATTAGCTTCAAAATACGCTCGAAATCTTCTTTGTTTTTAAAGGGAACAACAAGCTGCCCTTTTCCGGATTTTGAAACTTTTACCTCAACCGAAGTTTCAAAAAGATCGGTCAATTCCTTCTTCGCTTTTTTGGCGAAAGGAGGCGCGCTCGCCTTTTGTGGCTCAGCTTTTTGGTTTGGATTTTTATAATTTCGAACCAAAGCCTCGGTGTCGCGAACGGAAAGGTTTTGGCTTAAAATCCTTTCGTAAATATCAAGCTGGTCGCTTAAATCGTCAACATTTATAAGTGCACGTCCGTGCCCCATTGTGATAAAACCATCGCGCATTCCGGTTTGGATGATTGGATCCAATTTCAGCAACCGCAAATAATTGGCAATTGTGGAACGGTTTTTCCCCACTCGATCGCTCAATTCCTCTTGGGTTACGTTTATTTCTTCAATCAAACGTTGGTATGAAAGTGCGATTTCAATAGGGTCCAAATCCTGCCGTTGGATGTTTTCAACCAAAGCCATTTCCAAGGATTCCTGGTCATTGGCGATGCGGATATATGCCGGAATGGTTTCCAAACCAACTAATTTGGAAGCACGAAAACGGCGCTCACCACTTACCAATTGGTATTTGTTGAAATCCAATTTCCGAACGGTAATTGGCTGGATTACACCCAATTCCTTAATTGACGAAGCCAATTCGCGAAGCGATTCTTCGTTAAAACTAGTTCGCGGCTGAAACGGATTTACTTCAATACTTCCCAAATCCAGTTCGACAATACTGCCCACAACTTTGTCGGCATTTTTGTCGGTAGCGGATTTTATATCATTGGAGGGATCTTTCAACAATGCTGAAAGTCCGCGGCCCAAGGCTTGTTTTTTGGTCGCTTTCGCCATTTATTTCTTTTCGTTTTTTTGGATTAATTCCTGCGCCAAACTTAAATAATTATCGGCGCCCTTGCTCGCAGCATCGTAACTGATGATGCTTTCGCCATAACTTGGGGCTTCACTTAAACGCACGTTGCGCTGAATGATTGTTTCAAAAACCATTTCGTCAAAATGTTTTTTAACCTCATCGACCACTTGGTTTGAAAGGCGAAGGCGCTGATCGTACATCGTCAATAAAAGCCCTTCAATATCAAGGTTTTCATTGTGGATTTTTTGGACGCTTTTTATGGTATTCAAAAGTTTTCCCAACCCTTCCAAAGCGAAATATTCACATTGGATTGGAATGATTACCGAATCTGCCGCCGTAAGTGCATTCAACGTAAGCAAACCCAGTGATGGCGCGCAATCTATCAGAATATAATCGTAATCGGTCTTTAATTCATCGATGGCTTTTTTCAGCATATATTCGCGGTTTTCCACATCGACCAATTCAATTTCGATGGCCACCAAATCAATATGCGACGGAATCAAATCTAAATTTGGGGAATTGGTGGAAACGATGGCTTCCGTTGCGGTAGCGCTGTGTTCAAGCAATTGATATGTTCCCAGTTCAACACCTTCAACGTCAACGCCCAAACCGGAAGTTGCGTTGGCCTGTGGATCGGCATCAATAAGTAAAACTTTTTTCTCCAAAACACCCAGGGATGCCGCTAAGTTTACCGAGGTCGTGGTTTTGCCCACACCTCCTTTTTGGTTTGCAATTGCAATAATTTTACCCATTAATTTGCTTGAAATTTTAGCAGTTAAAAGTACAATTAATTATGTGGATAGAAAATGATTTTTGTTAACAGGAAGTAAACATACGGAGTTATGAGTTATGAGTTATGAGTTCCAACTTTCATAACTCATAACTCTGAACTCATAACTTTTTAGAATTTCTTCTTCTCGCGAATCATGGCCTCAAGCATATCCCACATTTGCTGGGGAACTTCTTCGAGCAGGTTCATCTGGCCGGCGCCTTTTAGCCATTCGCCGCCGTCAATTACTATTACCTCACCATTGATGTAAGCCGAAAAGTCCGAAACCAAATAGGCTGCAAGATTTGCCAATTCCTGGTGTTCACCAACGCGTTTTACGGGAACTTTTTTCGCTGGATCGAATTTTTCCTTTAAATCGCCCGGAAGCAATCGGTCCCAAGCGCCTTTTGTGGGAAATGGTCCGGGAGCGATGGCGTTGAAACGAATGCCGTATTTTGCCCATTCCACCGCCAAAGAGCGCGTCATCGCCAATACCCCGGCTTTTGCTGTTGCGCTTGGAACCACATAAGCCGAGCCAGTGAAAGCATAAGTTGTGACGATATTCAAAACGGTTTTATTGGTTTCCTTTTTATCGATCCAATGTTTCCCGAAGGCGAGCGTGCAGTTTTTTGTTCCCTTTAAAACAATGTCGATTACGGTATCAAACGCATTTGCCGAAAGCCGTTCGGTGGGCGAAATAAAATTGCCGGCGGCATTGTTTAAAAGAATGTCAACTTTTCCAAATTCTTTTATTGAAGCTTCCACCATTGCTTCTACTTCTTCGTAATTTCTCACATCGCACTGCACGGGCAATACTTTTCCTCCGGTTGCGGCTTCCAATTCTTCTTTTAC
>JBEBRF010000137.1:0-5797 GCA_040394975.1 Aequorivita soesokkakensis | reverse complement strand
TGTTTCAATGGCTTTGTTAAAAACCGTTTTTCCAGTTCCAAATTTGCAATTTTAAGAGGGTCGGTTGAAACGACTGCGAAGGCTACCAGATTTTTAATTTCGGAAGTTTTAAGATAAACCAGCGGATTTACGGCGTAGCTATTTATTCGGAAGGTTATATAGCCAAAAGGTTTGTTTTTGTAATATTTCAGTGAGACGGCTAACAAGTCATCATTGTGTTCCGGCATCACGGTAATTCCTTCTTTCATCACCACTAAAACGAAATTGCTGAATATGCGCATTTCGCCAAATTCGAAATATAGAACATCTATCATATCAAAAATACTTTGGTCACTTCTAAGTTACGGATTTTCAAATCGATAAAAGCGTGGGCCGAAAAAAAAAATCCCCAAATCGAAATTGGGGATTTTTTAATGGTTAAACCACATTTTACAATTCGGTAGTTTTCTTCTGTTTTTTGATTTTTATTGTCAACTCGCTCGATTTTTCATCAAGGTCCATTTCAATGGCATCACCTTCCTGAAGGTTGCTGTTGATGATCTCCTCGGCCAAGGCATCTTCAATGTATTTTTGGATGGCCCTGTTCAAGGGTCGAGCGCCGTATTGTTTGTCAAAACCTTTGTTCGCGATATAGTCCTTCGCTTTATCGGTAAGTTTTAAATCATAGCCCAATTCTGAGATTCGCAGGAATAGTTTATTTAATTCAATATCAATTATTTTATGGATATCTTCCCTTTCAAGGGCGTTGAAGACCATAACATCATCTATTCTGTTCAGGAATTCGGGCGCAAAGGTTTTCTTGAGGGCGTTTTCTATCACGCTTTTTGTGTGTGCATCTTCCTGATCCTTTCTGGCGGAAGTGCCAAAACCTACACCTTGCCCGAAATCCTTGATTTGCCGCGCGCCAATATTGGAAGTCATGATAATAATAGTGTTTCGGAAATCTATTTTTCTTCCTAAACTATCCGTTAAATAACCGTCGTCCAAAACTTGGAGCAGCATGTTGAAAACATCGGGATGTGCTTTTTCAATTTCATCCAAAAGTACCACGGCATAGGGTTTTCTTCTGATTTTTTCGGTTAGCTGTCCGCCTTCTTCATAACCCACGTAACCTGGAGGTGCGCCAACTAAACGGGAAATGGCAAATTTTTCCATATACTCGCTCATATCAATCCGGATCAACGCATTTTCAGAATCGAACAGTTCACGGGCCAGTACTTTTGCGAGCTGGGTTTTGCCCACCCCTGTCTGTCCCAAAAATATGAAGGAGCCAATGGGTTTGTTGGGGTCTTTCAGTCCGGCCCTGTTTCTTTGGATTGCTTTCACAACTTTGGCCACAGCCTCGTCCTGCCCTATAACTTTTCCTTTTATTCGGTCCGGTAGTGCGGCAAGTTTTGTGCTTTCGGTCTGGGCGATTCTATTTACGGGTATCCCCGTCATCATGGACACCACTTCGGCTACATTTTCTTCGGTGACAGTTTCCTTGTGAAGTTTTGAATCGGCTTCCCATTGTTCTTGATGGGCGGCCAGTTCCTTTTCAAAGTTTTTTTCGTCATCGCGAAGTTTGGCCGCTTCCTCGTATTTCTGTTTTTTAACCACCGTGTTCTTCAGTTCACGAATGTCTTCGAGTTGTTTCTCTAATTCCAGAATTTTCTCAGGCACGTGGATATTTGTTATATGAACGCGGGAGCCCGCCTCGTCTAAGGCATCAATGGCCTTGTCTGGCAGAAATCGCTCTGTCATATACCTATTGGTTAATTTGACACAGGCTTCAATGGCGTCATCGGTATAGATAACGTTGTGGTGGTTTTCGTACTTATCCTTAATGTTTTTCAGGATTTCGATGGTTTCTTCCACTGAGGTGGGCTCCACCAAAACCTTTTGGAAGCGTCGTTCAAGCGCGCCGTCTTTTTCAATATACTGGCGGTATTCGTCCAAGGTAGTTGCGCCAATGCATTGAATTTCGCCTCTGGCCAGTGCAGGTTTGAACATATTTGAAGCATCCAATGAGCCTGTTGCGCCTCCGGCCCCCACGATGGTGTGGATTTCGTCAATGAAAAGGATGATGTCATCATTTTTTTCAAGTTCGTTCATTACTGCCTTCATCCGCTCCTCAAACTGGCCACGGTATTTTGTTCCGGCCACAAGACTGGCCAAATCCAAGGTCACCACGCGTTTGTCATAAAGAATCCTTGAAACCTTTCGCTGGATAATACGAAGGGCAAGACCTTCGGCAATGGCAGATTTACCAACGCCGGGTTCGCCGATCAACAATGGGTTGTTTTTCTTTCGCCTGCTCAATATTTGGGAAACGCGTTGGATTTCGCTCTCGCGGCCCACTACGGGATCGAGTTTACCTTCTTCGGCCATTGCGGTCAAATCTCTACCGAAATTATCCAAAACGGGTGTCTTTGATTTCTTGTTCGTTTTGGAAGCGGTGCCGGTAAAAAGGTTTTCTTTTGCGCCATCCTCTGCCGCTGGGTCGTCTTCATTCGGAAATGATTCCGCGCTCGGGGTGGAGTCTATATAATCGTCGTCATTGGTGATCATAAGTTTGAATTGGTCTTTTACCACGTCATAATCAATTTTCATTTTATTCAACATTTTTGTGGTAGGGTCATTTTCATTACGAAGAATGCAAAGAAGCAAATGTGCGGTATTTATTGAATTGCTTTGGAACAGTTTTGCTTCCAAAAAAGTGGTCTTCAGCGCTCGTTCGGCTTGCCGGGTTAGGTGAAGGTTCTTTTTGTCGTTTGCATTAGAAAGTCCCGGATTTGCGGGACTTAGAATTTCAACTTTGCGGCGCAAGTGGTTCAAGTCTATGGCCAGCGCGTTCAAAATGGTTACTGCCTTGCCATTGCCGTCCCTCAAAAGGCCCAGCATAAGGTGCTCCGTGCCAATGAAATCATGGCCTAAACGCAGCGCTTCTTCTTTGCTATACGCAATTACATCTTTAACTCTTGGGGAAAAATTATCATCCATATTATAAATCCTCTCTTCTGTTTGGTACTAAATTAACCAAAATAGGACAAAAACCGTTCCTATTCGATATCATTTTAGTAAAAGGACAAAATATTAGCTGGAATTCAAAGCAATAAGGGCGATACTTATTAACGATTTCCACCCGCTATTTTGTTAATAAATTCGTGAATAACCGCGGCCAAAAACCCCTGTTAAACCTACGGAAATATGTATCTTGCCCCATTAGTTTAACTACGACAAATAAACCTATTTTTTTATGACTGAAGGTGAGAAATTAATCCCTATAAACATTGAAGATGAAATGAAATCGGCATACATCGATTATTCGATGTCCGTCATAGTGTCACGTGCACTGCCAGATGTGCGCGATGGGATGAAGCCCGTACACAGAAGGGTTCTCTTTGGGATGTACGAATTGGGCGTGAGAGCCACTGGAGCTCACAAAAAATCTGCAAGAATCGTGGGGGAGGTCCTCGGTAAATATCATCCACATGGAGACACATCTGTCTATGATGCCATGGTGCGGATGGCGCAGGAATGGAGTTTGCGCTATATGCTCGTGGACGGTCAAGGAAACTTTGGAAGCGTTGACGGGGACAGTCCTGCCGCCATGCGTTATACCGAAGCAAGGATGCAAAAGATATCCGAAGATATGCTGGCCGACATCGATAAGGAAACTGTGGACCACCAGCTGAATTTTGACGATACCTTAAAAGAACCCACTGTCCTGCCCACCCGCGTGCCGGGACTTTTAATAAACGGCGCCTCCGGAATTGCTGTGGGAATGGCGACCAACATGCCCCCGCACAACCTCACAGAGGTGGTGAACGGAACCATAGCCTATATTGAAAACAACGCTATTGAAATAGACGAGCTGATGCAGCACATTAAAGCGCCCGATTTTCCAACCGGTGGAATAATTTACGGTTATGAAGGAGTTCGAGAGGCCTTCCACACCGGCCGAGGAAGGGTGGTGATACGCGCCAAAGCGAACTTTGAGGAAGTGGACGGCCGTGAGTGCATCATTGTTACAGAAATCCCATATCAAGTGAACAAAGCGGAAATGATCAAAAAAACCGCAGATATGGTAAACGAGAAAAAAATTGACGGCATCTCCAACATTCGCGATGAAAGCGACAGAAACGGAATGCGCATCGTTTACATTTTGAAACGAGATGCAATTCCAAACATCGTGCTCAACACACTTTATAAATACACCGCCCTGCAATCCAGTTTCAGCGTGAACAATATTGCACTGGTAAAAGGGCGACCCCAAATGTTGAATTTAAAGGAATTGATCCACTATTTTGTAGAGCATCGTCACGAGGTGGTGGTGCGCCGTACCGAATATTTGCTTCGAAAGGCAGAGGAACGCGCCCATATTTTGGAGGGATTGATCATTGCTTCCGATAATATTGACGAAGTTATCCGTTTGATCCGGGCCTCCTCAAATGCAGACGAGGCAAGGGAAAAATTGATGGAAGCCTTTAAACTCACAGAGATTCAGGCAAAGGCCATCGTAGAAATGCGCCTTCGACAATTGACCGGTCTTGAACAGGACAAATTGAGAAGTGAATATGAAGAATTATTGAAAACCATTCAGGACTACAAGGAAATTCTTGCCAGCAAAGAGCGCAGAATGCAGATTATAAAAGAAGAACTGGAGGAAATTCGCGCCAAATATGGAGACGAGCGCCGCTCAATCATTGAATATGCCGGAGGCGACGTTAGTATTACAGATCTAATCGCAGATGAACAGGTTGTGTTGACCATATCACACGCGGGCTATATTAAACGAACATCGCTTTCAGAATATAAAACTCAAAACAGGGGAGGTGTGGGCCAAAAGGCATCCGCTACAAGAAATGAGGATTTCCTGGAACATCTCTTTGTGGGCACCAATCACCAATATATGCTGTTCTTTACCCAAAAGGGCAAATGTTACTGGATGCGGGTTTTCGAAATCCCGGAAGGAACTCGGACCTCAAAAGGAAGAGCCATCCAAAACCTCATAAACATTGAGCCTGATGATAAAGTAAAAGCATTTATTTGTACCCAAGATTTAAAGGATGAAGCGTACATAAACAGCCACTACGTGATTATGGCCACCAAAAAGGGACAGGTTAAAAAGACACCTTTGGAACAATATTCCCGTCCCAGAGCCAATGGAATAAATGCCATCACCATCCGCGAGGACGATGAATTGCTGGAAGCAAAATTAACCACCGGCAAAAGCCAAGTAATGCTCGCCGTAAAATCTGGTAAAGCCATTCGTTTTGAAGAAGAAAAAACAAGGCCCATGGGAAGAAATGCCTCCGGGGTTCGAGGAATTACCCTCGGAAACAAAAACGATGAAGTAATTGGCATGATCGCCGTAGAAGCCGGTGACTCAGAAATCTTGGTGGTTTCTGAAAATGGATACGGCAAACGCTCGTCCATTGAAGATTATAGAATCACCAACCGTGGTGGAAAAGGCGTGAAAACAATTAATATTACCGAGAAAACCGGTACCTTGGTCGCCATTAAAAATGTGACCGACGATGATGATTTAATGATCATCAACAAATCGGGAGTTGCCATACGAATGGCCGTTGCAGACCTACGCGTTATGGGCCGTGCAACACAAGGTGTTCGCCTAATTAAAGTGAGAGAGGACGATGCCATAGCCGCAGTAGCAAAAGCAATGAAAGACGAAGATGATGCAGAAAACTTGCCCTCAGTGAATGATGGCATTACTCTTGATAACAATGAAACTCAAACCGAAAATAACGAATAAACTTTAACCCATGAAAACACGAATTTTAATAACAGGACT
>JBEBRF010000136.1:0-5910 GCA_040394975.1 Aequorivita soesokkakensis | reverse complement strand
TACCAAACGGAAAATGGAATAAAAATCCCGGAAGTTTTGGTTCCTTATTGTGGGTTTGATTTTATAGATTGATTTTCTTTCAAAAACATTGAAAACAGAAAAGCCCCTGCTGCATAAGCAAGGGCTTTCTTTATAAGCACGGATTTTTCCCTTAGCCTTGATCGGCTGGCAGTGACATATTTGTATATTCGAGTACAAGGGCACTGAACCAATCCCAGTTAATGGAATTATAGGGGTATTTTTTCATAAACTCCGCGTTGTCGCCGAAGAGGAATTCATAGTTTTCCTCAAAATCACTTTTGGGAAGCCAAATAACCTTATCGCCTTTTTGCACGTAGTATGACTTCACCACACCGCCGCCGATGGTGGGGCCGGGGCCCATTTTGAAGCCGGAAGATTCCTTCGCAAATGGATCGTGGTAAACCGCAATTTTTTCACTGAAATCTGGATTGATTAACTGCATCAAAAACTCTCGTTCGTCTTTCTTGTTTTTCAAAGAGACTTTTTGGTTTACAAAATAAATTTGGTCATTACTTGTAAGCTTTTTTGTGCTGTTTCTTCTTCCCATTCCATAGTTGCCAAATTTTTGCGACACTTTCCCGAATTTCTCAAAGCCACTGGCATAAAGATAAGCTTCCGCGATTTCAGTTGCCTTATACGTGTTTTTTTGATCCGTTATACTATCCTTAAAATAGATTTCGGCTATCTGTCCCTTTTTGGTAATAACACCTTTACAATACCCCCTATGTTCTGTTCCATCTTTCATAATAACGGTGGAAACTTTTTTCGTGGCGGGTTGGTTAAAGCCTTCATTGAAATAGTAGGTTTTCAGCATGTCGCGATCTTCATCGCTATATTTTATCTTTTCTTGGGCAAAAGCCAGACTGCAAACCAGTGTAAGCGCAATTGATAAAAATTTGAGTTTCATAATCTTTTTGGTTTTAGATTTCTGTGGCAATATTCCAACAATAATTTTGAAAGTTGAATTTCTGAAGTCAAAAATCGTTGCCCAAACATTCAAAATAAGGCAGATGCCCTATTAAATTGATTGCGATTGGAGTATTATAACCAATAAAAAAGAGCCTATTGAAGGCCCTTTTTTATTATGAAGCAAAAACCAATTAAGATTTTTTGTAGCCTGAGTGATATTCTTCCATCAGGTTCATCAAAGCCGTTACCAAATCCTTGGTTTCCAGCAAAAGGCTGAAATACAAAGTAGTATTTTTAGGGCTGGATTCTTCGGTGCGCGTGCGGGCTACCTGCTTTTCAATTTTATTTGAAAGGATCGCGAAAATCTCCTCTTTTTTGTTGAGAACATTCTTTATCCGCGTGAATTCCTTTTTGTCGAAAATGTCTTCAATCTCATTCAAAAGTTCTTCCAAATGCTGGTCAATTTCCTGCAGATCCTTAATTTGGTTGAAGCGCAGCGCTTTGTGGTTGTTGTTCACGTGCTTGTAACTTGCCTTCGAAATAAATTCCAATGACTGCACCACGTCGGTCAAATAGCCAAGGATCGTAATGTAGAAGTTACTGCCGCGGACACTTGTTTCTTCCAAATTCTTTATGAAATAGAAAAGGTTGTCGCGCAATTCATCTACTTCCTCATTCAATTTGGTTACCCCTTTTTTGCTCTTTTTGAGTTTTTTGGTATCCTGTTTGGCAAGGCCGCGCAGCATATCGGTATAAATTTTATTGGTACGCGAAACCACGTTTGAAATATTCTCAGCACTTTCACGGATAATTCCCTGCACTGTTTTGCTGGCCGTTTTCTTTAAGCCAGATTTTTCGAGTTTTATTTTTTGCGTGTTTTTATGCGAAATGAAATTCCGCACCAATACCATGATAGCCAAGAGCAACAAAATGGCAATCATAGTTCCCCGACCAATGAAAATGAGGTAGGTTATTAAACCCGCGCCCACAAATGCAATGATTGCGGTAACAAACCATCCGCCAATAACGTTGAAAACTCCGGCTACTCGATAAACAGCGCTTTCCCTGCCCCAAGCCCTATCGGCCAGCGAGCTTCCCATTGCCACCATAAACGTTACATAAGTGGTGGAAAGTGGCAATTTCAATGAGGTAGCCATTGAAATGATAATCCCGGCCACCACAAGGTTTACCGAAGCACGGATCAAATCGAAGGCCGGCATTTCGTAGTTTTTGTGCCGCGAGAGTTCAATTACAGGTTTTTCGAAACGGGCATTTATTTTGTCCTGTGTGCTTTGGGGGAGCAAATAATTTATTCCATTCATTAGCCGAGTACTTCCGCGAACCATCAATCGGGACAATAAATTGGGTTGGAATTTTTCATGGCCTTCGGTTTGGCGCGAAAGGCCAACTTCTGTTTCGGTAACGGTGCGCGCTTTTTTTGAAAACCAGAGCGTGAGTACCATAATGGCTCCGGCGATGAACAAAAGCAAAGGTTCGGTGGGAACTTCTTCCGCCAAAATTCCCATGGAGAACGAATAGGGCGAGATACCCGATGCGGCCCATGCTTCATAGGAATGGTATGCTGCCATTGGAACACCGATGAAATTCACCAAATCGTTCCCCGCAAAGGAAAGCGCCAACCCGAAAGTTCCGATGGCGATTACGATAATTAGAATGCTTTTTTTGAAAATTTTCTGGAACAAATAAGAAAAAACTGTCCAAACCACAAAACTTATAAGAATGTTTGCAAGCTGGTTTCCTTCCAATAAGTAACTAATGTGGTGATAATATGGGGTGCCATTTAACCCTTTCATGAATATGAAATAACTCATGGCCGTAAGCGCTACCCCGCCGAACAAAGCCCCAAAAGCTTTTATTTTCTTTTCGTAGTTGAAGGTAAATATCATTCGGG
This sequence comes from Aequorivita soesokkakensis, assembly GCA_040394975.1. GTDB lineage: Bacteria > Bacteroidota > Bacteroidia > Flavobacteriales > Flavobacteriaceae > Aequorivita > Aequorivita soesokkakensis_A. Next base: position 3,068 of record JBEBRF010000136.1, on the reverse strand, counting down.
AAATAAACTGCACAAACGCCCCAATGGTAAAAGCGATGACCACAGATAAAACTATCCCGACCACAATGGTAGAGGCCGTTTCAGTGTTTATGTATTTGCCGAGGCTGGAAAGCGTTTCGGTATCCGATGCACCAATTTTTATCAATGCCATAACGAAAGTTGCTCCCAAAAGTTCAAAAACTATTGAAACCGTGGTGGAGGTGGGCAGACCGATTGTGTTGAAAAAATCCAGCAACAATACATCGGTTATCATAACGGCCATGAAAATGATCATTAATTCGTCAAAATAGAATTCGCCGGGGACGAAAATTCCCTTACGGGCTACTTCCATCATTCCGCTGGAAAACAAGGCGCCGAAGAAAACCCCCAAACTTGCAATTACCAAAATGGTTTTGAACGGTACTGCTTTTGAGCCGATTGCAGAATTCAGGAAGTTTACGGCATCGTTACTTACCCCGACTACCAAATCTGCTACGGCAAGTGCGGCGAGGGCCACGATCATTAATAAATAAATATTATCCATTTGTTATTCTATTTAAATTGGTGCAAATTTCCCACATAAAATAGGATTTATTGTTACCAAATTGTTAACTGTGTTTTGGTTAAAAATGCAAATCAAACCCCAGGCGAAATTCTATAAAATCACTTGTATCGCCCACAGTTCCGTAGGTTAAATCGGTTTGGAATTTAAGGTTATGCCCCACTATATATTTTGAGATTCCCACGGTATATTGGTTCTCGATCTCGCTTTCTGTCAACTTCAATTCTGGCCAAACCGTTGTCCATCTTCCCGCAACTTCCCAATTGGACGGAAAAACATACCCAGTTTGCAGGTTAAGGGCGCGACCTTCAAAAACTTCGTCACCGGTAAAACTGCCGTCACTATTGGTAGCTATTGCCGCATCGGCACGCCTATTACTGAATTCGCCCATAAATGAAAACCCATTATACTTAAACATTGCATCCACAAACAAAGTGCTGATGGTGGTTTCATAAAAACCTAAGTCATTTCGCATATAGTTACCTTGATTGCTCTGTGTTTTTACGGCATTATTATTTATATCATAAGTGGCGCCCAATGCTAATTTAGGGCTTTGCTCGCGATAAATATCGCCGCCAATATAATCGCCGTTTTTGGTGAATTCCCCGAAAGGCAAAATTTCGAGACGGCTGGTATATTGATGGCCGCCCAAATTTCCGGTTACTACATTTCTTCCTTCGCCTTGTGAAATTGCGAACATTTCACGAACCAAGATTTTTTCGGAAAGATTGAAATGATGGCGCAACTGAACCCCGAGATCCCTATCAATAGTGAAATTTCTATTAAGAAGTGAACGGTCTATAAACTGAAGATTTCCAGAAGAAACAACCCTTTCCCGGTTTCCGGGAAGTTTGGTTTGTCCGGCCCACAGTTCAAAATTTCGGTAAAATTGCCACATTATTACCGCATCGTTAATTATACGGGGCGCGTTGCCGGTAAATTCTGAAGCACCCGCCATATCTCGATTGGATAGGCCCAGTTGAATTTTATACCGAAGTTTTGGGGAATAAACGAAACCTTCAAACTTAAGACGCGCACGGCGAATCAGGAAACTTTGCTCGGCTTTTCCGAATTTTTCTTCTTCATAATTCCACAGTGATTGTGCCCTAAACTGAATCCTGGGCGCGAATTTTACGCTCCACGAGCTATCCTTTGCAACAAAATTCAGCATCCCTTCGCCAAATTTTGGGGTACTGATTTGTGATTGTGCGGCGGTAAAAAATAAAAATATGAATCCTATTGCGAAAAGTTTATAGGGCATCAATAATCGTTTTTAGTTTTTGTCACTGCAAAGAACCGATTTTAATGTTACGTTACTGTTAAGCAATGAACTAAAAAAACGGCTATTGTGCAAAAAAAGGGCTGTCCAATATAGAACAGCCCAGTTTTAAAATCTAGTCGACAAAAACTAAACGATTTTAAATGTTGCCCTAATAAAGGCACATACAAAGAAAATATGCTCTGGCCTTCTTTGTGTAAAATTTGCTTTATCAAATCATTAAATTATCTATTTCGAGATAAAGTGTGATTTTAAAATATTGAAAATTAAATCGTTACAGACTTAATGTTATCATAACGTTACGAAATCGTTTCTCTCAGGTTAATTGCTTAAATTTGAATATTCCAAAAATTTAAAAAATATGACTATGAAAAAGATACTTTCACTTTTCGCCATTGTTTTTATCACTTCCATCACATTTGCACAAGATAAAAAGCAAAACACCTATTTTCTGGATGGCGATGTAATTGTGGCTACCATTTATCACGATAATGGCACGGTGGCACAGACCGGATATTACACACCGGACAATAAACTTACCGACGAATGGGTAAGCTATGATTTAAACGGAAACAAAACGGCAGTTGCACAGTATGATAATGGCAATAAAGTGGGCACTTGGTATTTTTTCACAAATGAAAACATAAAGGAAGTGAACTATGCAGATTCACGAATTGCAAAGGTAGTTACATGGAAATCAGCTGATACGTATATTGTTTCCAATAATCCATAATTCCATAATTCTCTATAATCAATTAAAACGGGAAAGCCTCTTGAAATTCAAGAGGCTTTTTTCTGGGAAAATAAAAAGAATTTTTATAATTAGTTGCTAATCCAATCCCAACCTGAAATATCTACCGGAGTGCCGTTAAACACGTCGTCATTAGGCGAAGAAAGCGGCACACTGTTCACGATAATATTTTCCAGCGGCCCATTGTCCCTCATATCTACATTAGTGCCATAATTCTTTAGGTGCACATTGGTAAAAGTACCACCGGATTGTTTTTTGAACTGTAGGGCTATTCCGCTTCCGGGGCTACCTGTATTAATGGCTGTAAGGTTTACAAAGGATGGATTATTGTTATCGCCATCGCCTTCCAAAGCAGTGGAAAAGCCTGCTTTGTTGTTCAGGATATAAGTGTTGGTAATGGTTCCGTCCCAACCTTCGGTCCAATCTACTGAATCGTCTTCATTATTTTCAAAATACAGGTTTGTTGCGGAAACGTTTCCTCCGAAGAATTCAATTCC
>JBEBRF010000135.1:0-5916 GCA_040394975.1 Aequorivita soesokkakensis | reverse complement strand
CCAGCCTGGATGCAAAACGCAGGTTTGGAGTGGTTCTATCGCTTTGCCCAAGAACCAAGGCGTATGTGGAAGCGCTACTTGGTAGGCAATTCCAAGTTTATTTATTTGGTCCTTCGGGAGCGATTTTCTAAAAAATAGAACCGCATCTTATTGTAGTGTCCCAAAAGCTCTCTCACGGATGCTATATAGTTGCTTCATAGATGCTCCATAGATACGCCATAGATAGTCCATTAAAACGTAAGAAAACACCCCTTTTTTCCTACAAAATTTATAGCCCAAGTTTAGACTAACAAAATCACCCTCAAGGTTTGAGACTGTAAATGTTTTAATGGTTTCTTAATCAAAGCCCCATAGAATAAGTGGATATCCAAAATCTCCAGTCTAAAATCTAATATCTCCCAAGAGTTTTCTATCTTCCCCTAAAATTTTATAAATCCAACCGAAAAATGAGGATTCTGCTTGCTGCCATATACCCCTATGCCTTTTTGTTGCTCTACCTCATCATTCCTTTCGATAATTACATTAGGGCGCTGCCGAACATCCTTATGGCTATTTTGTTGGTTGCATTTCCCTTTATAGTGAAAAAGGATGACTTTAAAAAACTGAAATCAATTCCTATCGCTATACTTTTAATCCTTTTTGCCTATTTGTTGCTGGATTCATTGGCTAGTGGAAGACTCTCAGAAGACTATAATATTATAAAAAAGGTAATGATAGCGGTAGGTTTGGCCATTTTATACGTTCCCGTAACCGATGCAAAAAAAATTCATAGTGCCATAATATTTTCATCCCTGGCAGCTATCCTCTTTTCAGTCTATAACTTTGTAATCATTACAGATGCCACCGGCACCTTTGCCCTTGGTGACTCGCCCCAGGTAATAGAATCGCTGTTAATCGATCGACTCTATTTAGGGCTTCTGAGTTCCTTTAGCATACTGATATCCGTACAATCCATCCAAAAAAAATATCACCCAAACAATAATTATTATCTGGCCAACATTCTGGTTAATATTCTTTTTATCATTTTGATAGCTTCCAAAATTGCCGTCATTTCGTTATTTCTACTTTTATTGATCAAACAGTTTTATGGCGCGCGAAAAATCTGGAAAATATTGCTCGCCGCCGCCGCCATTACTGGAGTGGTTGCAATATTCTTTCTCATCAAAAACGAAAAGGTCATCCATTCCAGCCAAAAGGAAAATCTCGTAAATCCGCCCACTTTTATAGAAAATTCCATGACTTATGAACTGAGGGCAGAGGTGTGGAACTGTGCCAAATCGATTATTGATAAACAGGGTTTTTCCTTAACAGGCATGGGTTTTGACCATACAAAGGATGCGCTGGTGGCGTGTTATCAAACCCAAATTTCGAATACAAAAAAAAGGGATAAGTTTGTCGCCGAGCGCTACAATACCCACAACCAGTTTTTGGATTTCTACCTCAGCGCAGGTTTTATAGCCTTGATCCTGTTTATAGGATTTTTAGCGTCCAGTTTCATAACGGTACGCAAACAGTTTTTCCCAGTAGCACTGCTCGCTCTTTTGATGATGTATTGTCTTGTAGAAAACTTGTTCCACAGACAGATTGGAGCCTATTATGTTGGGTTTATTTTAATTGTGCTGATAACAAGTTCAAAGTCCGAGGAAAACAAAATAAATTAGACAAATAAGAATTGCAAATCGTACTTTTGCGCTTTCAATGTAGGTAAGCCCATTTTAATGCAAAAATTAGAAAAGAATAAATGAAAATTTCAGTAATTGGTACCGGATATGTCGGTCTGGTAACCGGCACCTGCTTAGCCGAAACGGGGAATGACGTGGTTTGCGTTGATATAGACCTTAACAAGGTGGAAAAGATGCGAAATGGTATTGTTCCTATCTATGAACCCCATTTGGAGGTGTTGTTTGAACGCAATATTAAGGCAAATAGGCTGAAATTTACTACTTCCCTAAAAGAAGGACTGGACCATGGCGATATTATTTTTCTGGCCCTTCCAACCCCCGAAGATGAAGATGGATCCGCCGATCTTTCCTATGTATTGAATGTTTCCGAGGAAATAGGAAGGATAATCGAAAATTATAAGGTTATTGTGGACAAAAGCACGGTGCCCGTGGGGACCGCCGAAAAGGTTAGGGATGTAATTTCAAAAAACGCAACTTGTGAATTCGACGTGGTTTCCAACCCTGAATTTCTTCGCGAAGGCTTTGCCGTAGATGATTTTATGAAACCAGAGCGGATTATTGTGGGCTCTAGTAGTGAAAGAGCCACAGCTTTGATGAAAAAGCTCTACAGTCCATTTGTGCGTTCGGGCAACCCCATAATCGTAATGGACGAAAAATCGGCAGAACTTACCAAATATGCAGCAAACTCTTTTCTGGCTACCAAGATTACCTTTATGAACGAAATTGCCAACTATTGCGAAATAGTGGGCGCAGATGTAGATCTGGTCAGAATGGGTATGGGCAGCGACAGCCGGATTGGCAAACGTTTTCTATTTCCGGGAATTGGATATGGAGGTTCCTGCTTTCCAAAGGATGTGAAAGCACTGAAAAAAGCTGGCGCGGATAAAAATTATAACTTCCGGATTTTAGATTCGGTAATGCAGATAAACGCAGCCCAAAAAACCGTATTGCTTCCAAAAATGGAACAATTCTTCGCCCAAGAACTGGAGGGAAAAACTATTGCCGTTTGGGGCCTAGCCTTTAAACCCGAAACCGATGATATCCGGGAAGCACCCGCCATAGAAATGATGGAAGGTATGCTCGCCAAGGGCGCTACCCTACAGGTGTTTGATCCAGAGGCAATGCCAAATATTAAAAAGCGTTTTGGAGACAAATTGCATTATTCAGAATCGATGTATGCCGCCCTTAATGGAGCCGATGCGTTGGTAATATGTACCGAATGGAGCATTTTTAGAACGCCTGATTATGACAAGCTTAGACAATTATTGAAAAATCCGGTGATTTTTGACGGTAGAAATCTATACAATGTGAAGGATATGGAAATGGAAGGGTTTACTTATGTTTCCGTAGGAAGAAAGGCAGTGAATCTATGAAGAAAAGAGTCCTAATAACAGGGGCCGCAGGTTTTTTGGGCTCGCATCTATGTGATAAATTTATAGCGGAAGATTTCCACGTAATTGGAATGGACAATCTAATTACGGGCGATCTTAAAAACATAGAACATCTTTTTAAACTTGAAGCCTTTGAATTCTACCATCACGACGTTACAAAATTTGTACACGTCCCCGGAAAGGTAGATTACATCCTGCATTTTGCTTCGCCAGCAAGCCCAATAGATTACTTAAAAATCCCAATTCAAACCCTAAAGGTGGGATCGTTGGGGACACATAATTTGTTGGGATTGGCCCGTGAGAAAAAAGCCCGGATTCTGATAGCTTCAACCTCTGAAGTTTATGGCGATCCGTTGGTCCACCCACAAACCGAGGAATATTATGGCAATGTAAATACCATCGGCCCCCGTGGTGTTTATGATGAAGCCAAACGTTTTCAGGAATCCATTACGATGGCCTATCACAGATTCCACGGTTTGGAAACCCGAATTGCAAGAATTTTCAACACCTACGGCCCAAGAATGCGATTAAACGATGGCCGCGTTATCCCGGCATTTATCGGGCAATCCCTTCGCGGGGAAGATCTTACCGTATTTGGCGATGGAATGCAAACACGCTCCTTTTGCTATGTAGATGATGAAGTGGAAGGATTGTACCGTTTATTACTTTCCGATTATGCGAATCCCGTAAACATTGGAAATCCCGAGGAAATAACTATACTTGATTTTGCCAAGGAAATTTTAAAACTTACGGGTACAGATCAAAAAATAGTTTTCAAGCCATTGCCACAGGACGACCCTATGCAACGTGAACCCGATATTTCAAAAGCGAAGAGGATTTTGGGATGGGAGCCCAAAATTTCGAGAGAAGAAGGAATGAAGAGAACCTTTGAATATTTTAAAAACCTTTCAAAAGAAGAACTTTTCAAAAGTGAGCACAAAGATTTTTCAAAACACAATAGATAACCATGTTTAAAAGCGGAAGATATTCTGGATGGTTGCGGCCTATTTCGTATGGAATAGACTTTTTCTTCATCCATTATTTTGCTTTTACATTTTTTGGCACCTCCTTTCCCTATTTCAATTATGTAGTCTTTTTAACCCTTGCTTGGTTAATTCTTTCACTGCGCTCCGGGTTTTATGAAATTTATCGATTCACGCACCTTTCTAAAATAATGTCCCTCATCGGTAAGCAAGGGGTCCTTTTTCTGCTTATCGTCTTTTCCTTCTTTGGCTTTTACAATGAGTTGCCCACCTCTGCTTCTACTATAATTAAATATGTTTTGGCCGTGATGCTTGCCATTACAATAGTTAAATTAGGAGTTTTCTTCCTTCTGAAAAAATACCGCCTTTATATGGGGGGCAATGTTCGAAAAGTGGTAATCATCGGCCTCAACCAAAAAACGGACCAGCTGCGCAAATTTTTTACCCAAAACCCGGTTTATGGCTATAAGCTGTATAAAACCTTTGATCTAAAGGGCCCAGAAAAGGTTACGATTGAAGACTGCATGGATTTTATTCTGGATAACGAGATAGACGAAGTATATTCCTCCGTTGCGGAAATTAACAACAAGGACCTGATCAAACTGATGGACTTCGTGGATAACAACCTCAAAATCCTGAAATTCCTACCGGACAATAAAGAAATTTATAGCAAGAAACTGGATTTTTCCTATTACGGCGTACTTCCTATTTTGTCAATGCGCAAAATACCCATGGACGAGCCTTTCAATAAATTTTTAAAACGAAGTTTTGATGTAGTGCTTTCACTTTTAATTATAGTGGGCCTATTGTCTTGGCTCACACCTTTGTTGGGATTGTTAATCAAACTAGAATCCAAGGGCCCCGTTTTTTTTAAACAAAAGAGAAATGGCCTCGACTATAAGGAATTTTATTGCTATAAGTTCCGTTCCATGAAGCCGAACCCGATGGCACATATAGAACAGATCAGAAAGGGCGATGAACGCGTTACGCGAGTGGGTAAAATTATTAGAAAAACAAGTATTGATGAGTTGCCGCAGTTCATAAACGTACTTAAAGGCGAAATGAGCGTCGTGGGCCCCCGCCCACATATGGTAAGCCACACACACATGTATGCCGAAAGGATTGATAAATTTATGGTGCGCCATTTCATAAAACCGGGCATTACCGGATTGGCGCAGGTAAGCGGTTATCGCGGAGAGGTGGAGGATGACAACCACATTATCAACAGGGTGAAATATGATATTTTCTATCTCGAAAACTGGAGCCTGTTCCTCGATATCAAAATTGTGTTCCAAACCATCTTTAACGCCCTTAGAGGTGAAGAAAAAGCATATTAGATTTTTTCTATTGAAGCGATAAATGCCTCAAATTGTTTCTGAAAATCAAATGCAACGGCTGAATTTTTCTGGACGGAATCTTTTGGGAATTTGGCCATTTTTTCTTTTGATAGATTATCCAAAAAATTTTGTAACGCTTCCGCATTATTAACGGGCACAACCCACCCCAACTTTTCCCGCTCAACAATTTCGCCCCCTTCGCCGCCCGCGTAATAAAGAATTGGCAAACCCAAACGAGTATATTCAAAAATTTTGGATGGCACCGACCCGAAAATTCTTTTTGTTAGGGGAACAAAGGCAATATCATATTTTCGGAGTTCCGGGTGCAATAGATCCCGCTCCAACTCACCGTGATAGAACACATTTTCCTTCTGCAGCGATTTTAATTTTTCGGCGTCGGGCCCACCACCGTAAATGTGGAAGCTGATGTTTTCGGAAAACTTAATTCGTTGACAAATACCTAAAATTCCTTGTGCGAGGCCCAATAATCCGGCATAGACAATCCTTATTTCCTCGGAGGAAT